>PKXT01000128.1 GCA_003133505.1 Acidobacteriota bacterium | reverse complement strand
ATCAAAAACCCCGGTCAGGTCAGTTTATCTTTCCGCTATCGTTCGCCTATGCAGTGGTGAAGCACCGAGTGCTGGAGATTCCCCTCCTGTTGAAAAGGAGCGCGCGGTATCTGCTGGTGCGCCGCGGCTTAGGTGTGCTGATACTGCTGCTGATAATTTCGGCAAGCGCGATTTTCACCACGGTGTTCCCGCATTTGTTTCGTGTGAACGTTAACGTAGCAATGGCCATCGGCGTGGGTTTTGGAGGGATGCTGGCGGCGGTATCGGCGAAACCGATGCGGCGAGTGACCGAGCGGGTTGACAGGGCCTTCTTCCGCAACGCCTACGACGCGCGCATGATCCTCGAACGGCTGGCGGAAAACATTCGGCGAGCCAACGACCGCGCGCAAATATCAAGCGTGCTGGCAAGGGAAATCAATGGGGCACTGCACCCGGAATTTATCAGCGTATATTTCGCCAATGCCCAAGGAATATTTGAATGCGAGGACGCGCCGGCCTCGGCGGCCATCGCTCAGCTCCCCGCCAGCCTGGGCCTTATCCAGGACCTAGCAACCCGCGGACAGCCGATAAATCNNTGGCGGCGGGATGCCGGAATTCCTGGCGCCCATACCTGGACGCGACGGAACATTGGCGGGAATTATCGCTCTGGGGCCGCGAATTTCCGAGGAGCCCTATTCCGGAGATGATCAACGGCTGCTGGCCAGCGTGGCCAGCCAGGCTGGCATCGCCGTAGAGAACATCGGCCTGGCGGAAAAAATGGCGGTCCGAATCGAAATTGAACGGCGCGCGGATCACGAAATGCAAATCGCCCGGCAAGTGCAGGCGCGACTTTTTCCGCAGACATTTCCCCAGCTCGCGACGCTTGAATATGCGGGCAGATGCATCCAGACACGGCAAGTGGGGGGCGATTACTACGATTTCCTGGGCCGTGGATCCGGGCGGCTGGGGATCGTGCTGGCGGACATTGCCGGGAAGGGGATCTCCGGCGCCCTGCTGATGGCTAATCTGCAGGCCAACCTGCGCAGCCAGTATGGGGCGGCCGTCGATGATTTAGCGGGCTTGCTAAAGTCGGTGAATCGTCTGTTTTTCGAAAATACTACCGACGACGCCTATGCGACGATGTTTTTCGCCGAATATGAAGATGGCAGCCGCCGGTTGCGGTATGTGAATTGCGGTCATTTGGCGGCTCTCCTGCTGTGCGCCAACGGCGAAGTGAAAATGCTGGAGTCCACGTCAACCGTGCTGGGCCTTTTTCAGGATTGGAGTTGCTCCGTGTCGGAGGTGCAGCTGAATGCTGGAGACATTCTGCTGCTATATACCGATGGGGTGACCGAAGCGAATGATGCCGCAGGGGATGATTTTGGGACCGTCCGGCTGGAGAAAGCGTTGCGAATGCTCCGCCACCTGCCGATTGACCAATTAATGGATTCGGTGATTGCGGAAGTGCTGAAATTCAGCAATGGCGTCCAGGCAGACGATATTACGCTGGTCGTGGCGCGCTGCAGATAGATTCGGCCGCAATGCCGAAGCGCGCGGTTAGCGCTGTGTACAATGTGTCTTATGAAACCGCGTGCTGATGGTTTGCGCGCGAAACAGGTGGAATTCGTTCTGACATGACTGGCAAGACGCAGACGGGCCGATACGATCATTCCCTTCAGCACCGCGCGTTTGAAGTGGGCATTTTCCTGAAAGCGCTCGACGGCGTACTGGAATGCATTGGGGGAATGCTGATTTGGTTCGTCACGCCGGCCTTACTGGTTCGCGTCTTCCGTACGCTATATGGCCATGAAATCTTTCGAATGGCTGGCGAGCAATTCGGATTCCATGCGCAGGCTGTGTCACAAAAGTTCGCCAGCGGCAGCAAGCTATTCCCTTCCCTGTTTCTAGCGTCCCACGGCATTACCAAAGTCCTGCTGGTAATTGCCATCTGGATGAACAGGCTGTGGGCGTACCCGCTTATGATTTTGGTATTTGGCGGTTTCAGTGTTTATCAGCTATACCGGCTGGCGCACACTCATTCCTTAATGCTCGCCCTGCTCACTCTAATTGATATTGCCATTGTGATCCTGACGTGGCGGGAATATCAGGAGCAACGGGCTGTACACCGCATGCGGGGAGGGCGGAAGATTTAATAAACGTGGCGTGTTAGCGAAGGACTAGTCGGCAGGGGTATTAATAAGAAAAAAACAGGATTGACCCAAAAGAGCTTATATGACGAGCAAAATAGCCGCTATGTGGGTTAACAATAGAAAAGGTTGGCTCCCCTTCGTCAACACGTATCGAACGTTTTGTCTGGCCCCCGGGCCTGAAGCCAAAGAGCTATTGCAAGGGTTCAACAATTTACCCAGCTGCTGACCTCGCGCCACGGCGCCCCAAGCACTTCTGCCGGAGACGGACTTCGATTCCTTTCTGGCCAACATCGGCGCAACCATCGCGGCGAGCTGCTCGGGCGACGTCTACTGCGTCATGGGCTGTGAGCAATGGCTAGCGATTGACGCGGCCATGCGCGCGGCCTGGATGCACTGGTCGGCGACGGTGATCTGGGCCAAGGATATTTTCGTGCTGGGCCGCAGCAAGTAACACCGGCGCTACGAGCCGATCTGGTACGGCTGGTCCTCCAAAGGCAAGTCGAGCTTCTGCGGCCTGCGCAGCCTGGACGACGTGTGGGAAATCCCGAGGCCGCGAACATCCGAACAGCATTCCACCATGAAACCAGTAGAGCTGGTCGCCCGACCCGTGCGCAACAGCAGCGAGAAAGGTGACTCGGTATTCGACCCCTTCCTCGGCTCCGGCACCACGATGGTCGCCGCGGAACAAACGCAGCGCGTTTGCTATGGCATCGAAATCGACCGGCGATTCGTGGCGGTCACGCTTCAGAGAATGCAGGATATGGGATTGAAGGCGAAGCTGGGGGGGCCTGACATGGCCAACAGAACCACGCCGGGGGACCTGAAGCTTGCCGACAGCGGAAAAGAGAAATGCCGCAGGGAACCGACGAAATCCTCATGGCCGAAAGGATGCTCCGGAAATCCCGCCGGGGGCAGCGTGCGATTCTTGCTCGGAAAGCTCTGCCGCGAGAAGCTGAGAAGCCCCATCGAGGGCGATCCGCTCGGGCGCAACTGGGGGCAGTTCGTCGTTGACAAGCTCGTCGAGCGCTCAGCTATGGGCGGTGAGATGGCCACGCGCACGCTGTTCTACTACGTGGAGGGGCCGCCCCGGCAAATCTTCGAGCACCAGGGAAGCGAAAGCTCGGAGATGACCAGTGAACTCCGAAACGAAATCCTCCAAAAGCTCCTTGCCTTCCTCGCTCGGGGCGACGCTGCGGAACCTGTCACCGTCGGAGCGCGGGACATTTCTGCGGGAGCTGCCGCGGGAACAACAGCTGGCGATCCTCTACGATTGGCAGGGAACGTGGGCGCGCCCGGAGCAGTCACTAACCCAAGCGGGACTGGCACGCTGCGATAGCCTGATAGCAGCCATAGGGGGCGAAAAACTTGGAAAACCTCTGAGCTAGGAGCGCCGAAGAGGAGAGCCAATGTTTCGCGGAAAGCAGTGGGAACGGCTGCCATGGGTTGCCGACGGGCCTAACCGGAAGGACGCGCTTCGGGGTTTCGGACGCCCGTGACGTTGGCCACACGTCGCGCACACGCCGCCCACGGGCGATGATCTACTGCGAGGTTGGCTGTGGGATACATGCCCTGGCCACCTGGTCTGCCCACAAACACATGATTCTGACCAACCTGGATTGGCTGAAAGGGGCCTAGAAGACTCAAACAGTTACAGCGACGGTGGAAGGCAGGTTTTTGGGCAAGAGTCAGTTTTAGGTGGGCAGCATCCGCTCGGAGTATCAGGTCGCGATAGACCGTCGATTCGCCTTGGGGGGAAATGGTGCTCACCTCGTGCAGGGCAGCTCATCTTATTTCTTCAACCTCGCCGGCCAGTTAAGGACGATGACGGCAGCCGTTCCGTCGGTTTGTTGCCCGGCGGTGTTGACCAGGAAGCGCTGTCCATCGCGCATCACATCCCAGGAAACTCCAAAGAAGGACGTCGCGCTCAAGGTGGAGCCCTTGAAGAGAAGCTGGAGGATGCCCGGTTGCAGGCTGTCGTCGGTTTCGGTCACCGGCATTTCGAAGACCGATCCATCCATGGTCGCGAAGTAGATTGCCTTGCCGTCACCGCTCCAACGGGACCTCTCGGCGCCGTTGCTTGTGAGTTGCAGCTTGCCGCCCCGCAACAGCGAGGTGGCATAGAGGTCGTAGTGGCCGGTTTCCGTGGTGTGGTAGAGCACCCATTTGTCATCCGGGGAAAAGCGAGCGGAATAGGCGGCCAGCGCCTCGTCCACTAGGGGGCGCGCTTGGCCTCCGCCGGCAAGTGGCATCACCCAGGTCGTGAGGGAAAGATTTCCGTAGGCCTGTGCAAACAACAAATACTTGCCGTCCGCGGAAACGTCGGAGACGTGCAAGGCGTTTGCCGATTCCAGCACCAGTTCCTTCTTCCCCGAGCCACCTACCTCCTGGCGGTATATCCGATAGGGCTTGCCTCGAAAAACGTAATAGAGCTGGCGGCCGTCGCCCGACCATGCCATGCCATCGGCGGTGGCTTCGAAGGTAAACCGAACCCGGGTACCCTTGTCCAAATCCAGGATCCAGATATTGGGCAACGTATCTCCGGTCAATGCTGCGGCTTTGTGTCCGTCCGGCGAGATCCGAAAATCCTGCACACGGCTCGCTTCGTTCAGCGTGCCTTCCAGTTTGCCGTCTCGCTTCAGAATTTGCAGTGTGGTGTTTCCCGTTGCCAGACCCGGTTGATACACCAGCACGCCATTGTCACTGGCATCGAAAGCCGCCCTCCACGTCGAGAAGTTAATGCCCACGCCCTGGGCCACGGCCATGGCCTCCCCGCTGGTGCGGCCTGTGCTGGGATTGAAAGCTTGGGCCAGCAGATCTCCATTCAGAACCCATAGCAGGCGGCCGCTGGCGAATACCGCATTCGATTCGGCGGGCTCCACGAAGCGGTTTTCCCTGCCGTCCAGCGACGCGAAGTAAATGCCGTTACTCGCGCTTGCCCTCGGATCGGAATGGTTGGTTGCGAAGTAGAGGAAGTGTTTTCCGTCCGGCAACAGCACCGGCCATCGATTCGTGGTGTGCGCGGCGTCCAGTGTCGTCACCTGCACAGGGGTAGAGCCGGGGCTGGCCGACACCCGGAAGATGCTGCTGGTTGCATCCGGCGCGAACAGAATGGTGCCATCCGCTCCCCAAGTACCCCCGCGCGGCCGCACGGCGTTGCAGATATCCAGCACCGGGCCGCCGCTCACCCCGACGCGGCGAAGCTTTCCACTGCTAGAAAAGCCCAGGGATTTTCCGTCGGTTGACCAAAACGGATATTCCGCCCCTTCCGTACCCGGCACCAGCCGTGCTTCTCTGTTGTCAAGGTCGCGCACATAGATACGGTCATTGCCCTTGTCGTCGGCGGCGACGAACGCGATTTGCTTTCCACCCTTGGAGAGCACCACCGGACCGGCGGCATCGTCCGACGTGAGGGTGAAGCTGGTCTTCTCTGGAGGAAGAATGTAGGCGTCCAGCGCGATCGGTTGCGGCAAACGTAGCCAAAGGAGCGCCCCGCCCACAGCCGCCAAGGCGAGCAACGCGGCGGCTGCAACTATCCACCACCGCGTCGAAGGCACTGGCACAGCGCTAGGAATAAATGGGGACGAATCTTGCGGCGCGCCGGAGACGACTTCATCGATGGCAATTCGAGCGTCGCCGATAGCCTGCAATCGCTGCTTCGCGTCCTTCTTCAGGCAGCGCACCAAGAGATTCCGAATCGCGGGCGGCGTGTTGGGGGGAAGCAGCGACCAATCCGGCTCGCTTTTGATAACTGCGGCGAGCGTGTCGGTGACCGTTTCACCGCTGAAAGCCATCTTGCCCGTCAGCATTTCGTACAGCACGCAGCCGAACGCCCAGATGTCTGCCCGCCGATCCACCGCCTTGCCCTTCGCCTGCTCCGGCGACATATA
>PKXT01000362.1 GCA_003133505.1 Acidobacteriota bacterium | reverse complement strand
TTCCGCGGCTCAGGGATGGCTCTTTTATCAGAATTTTATTCCGCCCAACACCGGCTTCGCTCTAAATTTTCTGGTGCATCGGATAGACAATTGCCCCACCTCCGAATCACCCTGGTACGGAGTGGATAATGGAGAGGGCGGCCAGAGCGGTTTCATTGTCTCAATGAACGATATGTTGACGTTGTGCCAGAAAAATCATTGATGTCAATTTTCGCCGCTCCGGGGTATGTGCTTTCCGGGAGCGTTGCCCGTGACTAGCCTCATCATTGACGCCGCCGGCAATCTTTACGGCACTACCACAGCGGGCGGCCGCGGAAACTGCAGGAATGATTCTGGATGCGGGGTCGCATTCGAATTGGCCGCCCCGTCAAGCAAGTAAAACCTCATATCCTCGGGAACCAATAAGTCAGCCCGCGAGTTCCCATGCGAATGCGGACTCACCCAGGGTAATTTCCAGCGGGCCGTCGGCGGGAAGAAAGTCCATTGGTAGGCCGCCCTGCCAGTAGGAAACCGCCAGGCGCATATGAGTAGCCGGTTCGTTACCAAATAGCGAACGAGCCAGACGTATTTCCAGGATACTACCGAGCGCGGCCGAAATATCTGATGTACGTTCAGGCCAACCCCGGCCTTGGGCCTCCGCGGATTCCCGCGATTTGCTGGAAGAATCTCCCGGCGCTTGGGCAGCCTCCCTATTTCCTCCAGAATGCTGATCGCTGGGGCCAGCGAGGCGGCAAGTGGCCACGCGGCCGTCTGTCAGTTCAATAATCGCGCGGACTTCCCTTCCCGCGCTCGCCACAATTCTAAATTCCGCATCGTTCGCTGGCGAAAATTTCTCGGCTACGGGATCAATGCGCAGGAATAGCGCGTCCGCGCTAAACCCGAAGTGCAACCCGCCCATGATCCAGGTCCGTCCATGCATCGCACCGCCGCGCCGCTGAGGGAACCACGTTCCCGCGCCCAGCCATTCGAAAAAGCTGGTCTCTCGGCCGTCAATTGTTATTTCCAGAAAACTGCCCGGCGGAATCGCCTGTGCAGCTGCGGAAACACCGCCAATGGGCCGTAATAGCGCGTCGGGAGGCGGCTCACCCAGCGCCAAATAGACGCCGGTAAGATGCTTGCGGAAAAGCGCATCAAAATCCGCGTCATTCGCGGAACTATTTTCGGGGCCATACCACCAGCACCAGTCACTCCCCTCCGCCGCCAGAATAGATTCATAGGCCCGCGCCAGTTCATCTGGCGAAGGCGCGGCGGATGGAGACAGTGCCCCCGGCGCGCCCCGCAGAGGGGGATCGGCTAAGAATGCTGGCAACGCCGCCTTGCGCGCGTAAAGCCGCCGGGCATCACCCAGCAGTTCCCACGCCCGCACATCCTCCGCATGGCCAATCCAGATATCGAAATTCGCGTTTATCCACGAGCCGGGAAAAATTGACGTTGTTGTGTTCGCAATACCCGTTTCGTGTGGGGATGCACCGCGCAATTTCTCGTCCCCGGTGCCATTGGCGGATTCGACTGCTTCGGATGCTGTCAGCGCGTGGATGTCAGGGTCATCTTGTAAGAGCAAATAGAAACGGCGCAGAAATTCGCGGCCATTGCCGGGAAAATGCTCCCAGGCGTTCTCTCCGTCCAGAATCAGCGAAATCGTGGGTAGCCGTGTGCACTTCTCGCCAATCGTACGAATGCGCCGGTGCAAGTCCCCGGCGGCGGCATCGGCAGACATGCGGCTATATACAAAACCCACCAGGTCGGAAAGATAGTGATCGCGAAACAGTCCATGAATTTTTCCGCCCGGGCGCTCAAGCGTCCACAAAGAATATAAGTCGGCGGCATTTTCCGGAATACCGGCGGAATCGCGCGCGAATCCTTCCTTGCGTGTAGCTCCCAGAATGCCTTCGTCGGTGGCGAACCAGCGAAAGCCTAGTTCGATGGCAATGTCCAAAGCGGCGTCGGACACCGAACCCTCGGAGGGCCACAATCCGCTCGGCGGCTTGCCGAAAAGCCCGGTGTGATAGGCGCGCGCACGCTCGAGTTGCGCTCGCGCGTCCTCGGGAAAAGCGAAAGCGGGATGCGGCAGTGGCGTCCAGGGATTGGAAACTCGCGCGATATCTGTATCGCACACCAGAGGAAGAATGGGATGGTAGAAGGGCGTAGTAGAGATTTCGACCTGGCCGCGATCCTGCGCGCGGCGATATTCGGGAAGTACCTCGGCCAGCAGATGGAGCTGCCGTTGCTTCAAGGCCAGCTTGTCATCTTCTGTGAAATTCGCGCCTTTACGGCTTAATTCCGCCACTACAGGATCGTGCGCGAGATATTCCTCGTCCATCCAAGCGAGCTGCGAGAGCACCTGAAGGTCNNTGAAGGTCCCGCCATTCGCGCGCCGCGAACCGCACGAGAGCCGCGCCCCCGGCATTCCGCGATTCCTCGTAGAGCGCGCCGAACCGAGGCCAGCGGTAAATCATATTCTGGTGATTGGCCTGGAATGCGCGGGTTAAAATTTCTTGGCGCATCGTTGGACAAAGATTGTCCCCGGGCGCGAATGCCGCCTCAAACCACGAATCGCGAAACGCGCCGCTCGCATATTCCTCAAGCTGGAGCGCCAGCGACGGCACTATGTTGAACGTGGCATGGACACGCGGAAACTCCTCCAGCATGTGCACCATTCCCCAGTAATCCTTCAACGCGTGCAGACGAGTCCACGGCAGGATGTATTCCCCGGTTGTAGGATCGCGGTACTGCGGCTGGTGCATGTGCCAGAAAATAACCAGGTTTACCGGTGTCATTCGAAGTTCTGGCGCCTGTCAACCTGAAAGAGGGCGGGCCGAAGTCGTTGCATAGTCCGTGAAACGAAACCGAGATGCGGAATTGCGTTCGTCAAAGCGCGGAATGACAGCTCTTGTCGCACACGAAATTATGNNGACACGTTCACCGCGGTGATTCACGGCGTTGGCCGGAACTTCTCCGCGCTACTAAGCAGCTTAGTGGCAGGTGTCTATCACAACTTCCACGCGGCGGTTTTTGGCTCGGCCGTCGGGGTTGGCATTTGGCGCGACCGGATTCGTCTTTCCGAATCCTCGCACCGTTGTGGTGGACGGATTCATGTATTGGTGCGCTGACAACCAGTCTTCCACGACCTTCGCGCGTTCTTCGCTTAATTGCTGGTTGTAGGCCGTCGTGCCAATGGCGTCGGTATATCCATTGACCGTCACTGAATGCTGTCCCGCTTTCTGAATCATCGTTCCCAGTGTTGCCAGAATCTGCTGCGCGCCCTCGGTAAGCGATGCCTTATTGAACTCGAACAGCGCGTCCACGCTCACGCTGAGAAGCTGATGACAGCGATCGCTTTGCACGCTCTGGATGTCACCGGCCTTTTGAATCGCGCCGGGCGTTTGCCACGGGCCTTTGGGTTGCTGAATTTGTCCTGGGGTCTGCCAATGCCCCTGAGCGGAAGCGCTGAACGCGGCGAATAATATCGAGAGAGACAATGCAAGTTTTCGCATGCGCGAAATCATGCCACAGGATCACGATAAATGGCGGCGCTGTTTTCGGATGTACTCAGTTGGTTATCACGTGTGATCGAGGCGGCCCCTCAAACGGAAAAAGCTTATCAGCCTCCGCTGGAGTCAACTCCACGCCTCATTGGCGGG
>PKXT01000265.1 GCA_003133505.1 Acidobacteriota bacterium | reverse complement strand
CAGATCCAGGCAACCCTCTACGACTGGCAGGGGACGTGGGCGAGACCGGACCAGCTTCCACCTGACAGCGACTGGCGCGCCAGCATCCCGGCAGGATAGCAGCTTATGAGTCCAAAATAATCGGACAAAATCGCCTATTGGCACGCGTAGCGGAAGAAACGCGGAAACATGCCATGAAACGCACAGCCGCTTTGCCGCCGTCACGAATTGCCATCGGGTCTAGCTGGAGAGAGGCGTTAAGAGGATTCCGAAGCCCACGAAGTTGGCCACACGCCGCGCACGGGGCGCCCACGGGCGATGTGTTCGACCCCGGGGCGTTATCGATATAGAATCCGCCGGGAGTCCATGCAGAGGGAAATCGGGAACTGGAGAAAAGAATGGCGATGCATCTTGATGTGCGGCGCAGAGCAGAAATGGGGGCGCTATTTGCTGTTGTTTTGGCAGGCGCGATGTCCGCAATGGCGCAACAATCTGCGCTGAGCACTCAGGTAAAGGATTTCGTGAAGGTGGATGCGCCCGTTGTGGTGCTAGAACACGTGCGCGTCATTGACGGCACCGGCGCGGCGTCACGCGAGGACCAGACAATTATTCTTGCGAAAGGAAACATCTTTGCCCTAGGCGACGCGGCCAAGACAACCGCGCCTGCCGATGCAAAGGTGCTCGATTTGACTGGTTATACCGTGATTCCCGGCCTAGTAGGGATGCACGACCACATGTATTATCCCAGTCCGAACCGGCCGCCGGCTTTGTATCCAGAGCACGCCCAGAGCTTTCCGATGCTGTATCTGGCTGGCGGAGTCACTTCGCTGCGGACGACGGGAAGCGTGGAGCCTTACACAGACCTGGAATTGAAACGGAGCATCGATGAAGGCCACACGGTTGGGCCGAAGATCCACGTCACCGGGCCGTATCTGGAGGGCGAGGGCGCATTCACGCTCCAGATGCACCAGCTGAAGGATGCGGAGGATGCACGGCGAATGGTGGAATACTGGACGGATGAAGGCGTGACATCGTTCAAGGCGTACCAGAACATCTCACCCGAGGAACTGTCCGCCGTGGTGAAGGCCGCGCATGCTCATGGCCTTAAAGTGACAGGTCATCTTTGCTCCATCGGTTTTCGGGAGGCAGCAGCGCTGGGAATCGATGACCTGGAGCACGGTCTGGTAGTGGACACCGAGTTTTTCGGCGCGAAGAAGCCCGGCGTTTGCCCTGGGGCGGCAGCGGCCGATGCGGAAATGGCGGAGAAACTCGACGTGACAGGCGTGGCTGTGCAGGAAATGATTCGCGATCTGGTGGCGCATCATGTGGCCGTCACATCCACATTGCCCGTCTTCGAAACGATTGTGCCCAACCGCGCGCCACTCGATAAGCGCGTGCTCGATGCCATGACTCCCGAGGCGCGCATCTCCTATCTCACCGTGCGCTCGCGGATTTCCGACAACGCCGAAAAGTCCTACTGGCCTGCGCTTTTCAAGAAGGAAATGCAGTTCGAGCGGGAATTTGTGAAGGCGGGCGGCCTTTTGCTGGCCGGGCTCGATCCCACTGGATATGGCGGAGTGGTAGCGGGGTTCGGCGACCAGCGAGAGATCGAACTGCTGGTGGAAGCGGGATTCACGCCGCTGGAAGCGATCCACATTGCGACATCGAATGGCGCAGAATTCCTGGGAGAGAGCAGCCGAATCGGCACGCTTAAGGCCGGGAAGGCCGCCGACGTGGTGGTGATTCACGGCGACCCTTCCGCGAAGATTGCGGATATCGAGAACGTGGAGATTGTATTCAAGGACGCGGTTGGATACGACTCGGCCAAGCTGATTGACGCGGCGAAGGGGTTGGTGGGCTCGCAGTAGAGATGTCAGTTTCAGATGGTTTCGAACAGTTCGCAGTGGTTCCATGCGGCCAGTGACGCGTAGAGCGCGCGTCTCGAATACCAATCCACGTTTTAATTGGCAATCACAACCCGGAAGGACGTGCTTCGGAGATTCTGACGCCCACGACGTTGGTCACACGTCGCGCACATGCCGCCCACGTGCGATGATCTGCTGCGAGGTTGACCTATCCTGGCTAAGGATTGCCGCTAGGCCGCCCGTGCTTGCCCAAAAACTAGTGTTTTTGAGCAGGCTAGATTGACTTAGAAATGGCTTGAAGATTCGAACATTTACAGCGACGGAGGAAGGCAGGTTTTTGGGCAGCCGGCCAATTTCCGAATTGCCGACAATCCGGGAGTTTTCGGGCTCGGAGCGAGCGCGACCTCGGGGTCGTTGGGTTGGTGCGACCGTAGTGCCGACTTCTCTGCCCTCGTGATAAGATCACCGGAGCGCGAAGGGCGCATCCGGTCCGCGGAAAGGACAGAAGTCCACCTGATTGCAACAAGTCGTTGTCACGAACTAACTTTCTGCCCATAAATTGCGGACCTCGGGCATATGAAAGGAAGTTCGTCATGCCGGTAAGACGCCTCCCATCGAATCCGAACCTCGATCATCTCAAGTATCAAGCAAAGGACTTGCTAAAAGAGCGTACCGCCCACACTCCGGGAATAGCCCAGCGGGTCAGGGAATTTCACCCGCGTTTTCGTCGGGCCACGGACGCTGAAATCTTCGACGCCCCGATTAGCCTCAGTGACGCGCAACTTACAATCGCCCGCGAATATGGATTTACGAGCTGGGCGAGGCTGAAACGGCACATTGAAAGACCAACGCTCTCCGATCGATTGGATTTGCCGCACCAACAGCGGATTGAAAATGCAACATTTCGCCGTGCCGTGGAACTCCTCGATAGAGGTGACATAGCTGGTTTGCGTGCGCACTTGAATCAGCATCCGAATCTTGTTCATCAGCACGTCGTTTTCGAGGGCGGGAACTACTTTCGAGATCCAACGCTGTTGGAATTCGTCGCTGAGAATCCGGTTCGCCATGGCACTCTACCGGAGAACATCGTGGAGGTGACCAAGGTCATTCTCGATGCTGGTCCGAGCCAATCCGCACAGAACGAGACGCTCATGCTCGTCTCGACTGGCAGTGTACCGCGTGAATGTCGCGCGCAACTTCCGTTAATCGATCTCCTGTGCGATTACGGAGCGGATCCCAACAGCGCAATACAAGCGGCGGCCTTGCACGGCGAGCTCGAGGCAGNNTTGATCGGGCGCAGCGCTCGAATCGATTTGCCGGTGGCAACGGCCCTGGGGCGCATCGAGGATGCCCGTCGGTTGCTTGCGGGCGCCAGCAGTGAGGACCGCCATTTGGCTCTCACTTTGGCAGCGGATTTTGGTCATGTCGAGATCGTTCGATTGTTGCTTGACGCGGGCGAAAATCCAAACCGATACAACCCGGTGGGAGGGCATTCCCACACGACACCGCTGCACCAGGCTGCCGGGGGCGGCCATGATGAAGTAGTCCGGCTCCTCGTCGAACGCGGTGCAAGATTGGACTTGAAGGACATTCTCTGGCGAGCTACGCCAGCCGATGGGGCGAGACATGCAGGCAGGACAGAAATCGAGGCATATCTTCGACGCAAGATTGGGAGCGAGAAGCGGGAATAAAACGACCTTTGTGGATGAATAACGGGCCACTCGGATGNNGTTGGCCACAAGTCGCCCACGGGGACACCCACGGGCGATTATCTGCTGCAAGATTGGCACAGATGGCCAAGGATCGCCCGTGCCCTGACGGCGCTTGCCCAAAAACCTCCAGCTGCCCAAAAACCCCATTTCTGAGCCCGCTGGAACCGTAGGGTTCGGCAACTTGCCAATCTTAAAGCCTTCGAGAAGGGCCACGCGCCATTGCCCGGCGTAGGCCGGCCGAAGAAAATCACAGACAAGCTCGATATGTTCTTCGAGCAGCGTTGCACGAATCAGCAAATCCTTGAGCGACTGTTCCCCAATGACACGCCAGCCAAGCGTGTGAAGAGAACCAACGGCGATGTGCTGGTGGCCGCGGCGATGCAGCGAGCGACCGTAAAATCTGACCTGTTGATGAGGGAAATCTTTGATCGCATCGAAGGCAAGGTCACTGATGAAGCTGCCCTAAATGTAGATGTTACGGACAACCTGGCCGAGATCATCGCCGCGGCGCGCAAGAAGGCGAAAGAATGAGTCCTTTGCCCTTTGGTAGCCTCAGAACAGGCTTGGAACAGGCATGAACAAGAACATAGTCGAAGATGGCAAGGAGACCAGATTCGGGCCGGGGAAATCCGGCAATCCCGGTGGGCGTCCGAAGAAGCGGCCGATTAGCGGGCGGTACGCGGACGTGGCGGAAATGAAATTGCCGGATGATTTACAAAAAGTGTTGCGCCTGCTAAAGGGTGCGACCTACGGAGATGCCATAGCCATGGGACAAGTGCGGGCTGCAATCAAGGGAAAGACGGAGGCGGCGCGGGAATTTCGCGAGGCGATTGAGGGAAAAGCGACTCAGCGAATTGAAATCGCGGACACCACTATCTCCGACGCGTTAGAAAAGTGAAAGAGGCCGAACCGGACGCTTACGCGAAAGACGGCACGCTGCCGGATTGGTTCCCGAAATCGGGTGACGATGCCGATGGCGGTTAAGCGCGAGAAGCCGAAAGCCGCGGTGCCGCTATCCATGCCGGCTGACTTCCCGCTGGGCAGCGTGGCGAGTCGTGCAGCAGCGCGTGCATTGATGGAAAAGCGGGACGAAGCCAGAATCTGCCTTTGGCTAAGAGTTGTTGGTTAAAGATCAGATCGCGCCGCCACGAAAGCGATAAACAAGCTAGTTGAGATCGGTGCGATGACGGTTACGAGAAGATGGGACAACTCCAATATCTACACGCTGGATTTACCATATTTGATAGCTCAATCCAGGGAACGTCATGTAACAGCAGTAGTTCCTAAGTTAAAGGCCGAGCCAATGACCGTAGCTGCAAGCACACCGAGTGTAGATAAGGCCATATCGGAGGTAGCTGATGACACTGTTATGCGTGCTAAGGACACATCTGAGGTAGCCGATAGCACCGTGGATGTAGCCAGATCTATCACTAATCATTCATCATTAACCATCAATGAACCATCATTAACCATCAACAGCCGAACGGTCCTAAACGAATCCTAAACAGAGTGTTACCTCCTGACAGAAGACTGGAAGAACTTCAAGATCGTTTTATTAGAGCAACAATTGACATGATGACAGACCATGACAAACACACTATGCTGACTTCTGATACTAGTACAATTGATGATCGGCGTGAGAGAGCGGGCACAGAACTCATCAAGGAGAGACTTCTCCTAGATATGAAGAGAACCGCTGCGGCAACATAGCAATAGACTTGCATTATCACCTTATCTACACGCTTCGCATCTGTTTATAATTACTATACCCATAGGAACAAGGCTTAGATGATGTGATGAATAGATAATTAAATGTTTAGAAGTTGTGATGATTAAAGGTATTAGTCTTCAGGATCATCGAATCATCAAGGAGCAAATCGTCCACTCTGCATCGGATAAGCTCCACAATGTAGTTAACCGCACTGTTCTGATGATTAGGCTCGTATGTCCCTCCGAAGGGGCTATAAGACGTAAGTATTCTGCTGAGGTCTTGGCACAGGAGCTTGAGCGAGTTCAACAAGAGAATGACGCTTCCCTTTCCCCCATTAATTTGGCGCAGAGATGGTCCATGCTTCACCGATGTCAAACCGGGAGAAAGTGCCGCAGATCTAAGCGGAATCCAGGTTGATCTCCCCATCTCACAAAGGACCGTAAGTGAGCGTGAAAGCGTTCCAGTGCCCAATTCAATTTGACCGATACCCAGAGCGAATTGACGAATACAACGACAGAAGCCACGAACGCAGAAGCCGATGCCAGCGCCAGAACGAATCAGGTGAACGGCCTTCAAACCCAGGTTCAGGATCAGCGCTGCCTTCGATTCCGTCTGCTGCATTAGCGGTCCCGCATAGGTAGCCATTATTGCTCTGCCGCTGGGGGTTCTGCTCCATCCGCGAACGGTAATTCCAGGGTCTCCGTTGCCACCGAGGATAGCAACCCCATGTCGCGTAGCACTTGTTCCATCGCGGCGATTCGCTTTTCGTGAGAAAGCAACATGCAGAGAAGGATCGCTTCCATTGGAAAATCGTGAGCCTGGTACATCGCCGCTGGCGAATAATACC
>PKXT01000022.1 GCA_003133505.1 Acidobacteriota bacterium | reverse complement strand
CGCTGAATCATCCGAACATCTGTACCATCCACGACATTGGCGACGAAAATGGCCGCGTCTTCCTGGCCATGGAACTTCTCGAAGGCCAGACGCTGAAACACGCCATCGCTAGTCGGCCAATGGAGATGTTGCAACTTCTGGGCGTCGCCGTCGAAATCGCCGCCGCTCTTGAAACCGCGCATGAGCACGGCATCATTCATCGCGNNCTGGGCCACGCCAAATTGCTCGATTTCGGTCTGGCCAAGCGCGCTGACCCTGCTTCGCCTGATACGCCGACCGTGGACTCATCTCCCGCGCCTGAAATCGAACTCACCATGCCCGGCTCTGCTGTCGGCACCGTCCAGTACATGTCACCGGAGCAGGTGCGCGGCGAACCTCTCGACGCCCGCACGGACATCTTCAGTTTCGGCGCCGTGCTCTACGAAATGGCCACTGGCAAA
This sequence comes from Acidobacteriota bacterium, assembly GCA_003133505.1. GTDB lineage: Bacteria > Acidobacteriota > Terriglobia > Acidiferrales > UBA7541 > PALSA-278. Next base: position 4,218 of record PKXT01000022.1, on the reverse strand, counting down.
CAGGCCTTCGGTGGCGCCACCATCGGCGTTATCTTCCACGCCATCCTCGCTGAATCTCCCCGCCCAATCGAGGAGCTCAACTCTGCCGTCCCTCCCGAACTGGCAGCCATCATCAACCGAGCAATGGAAAAAAAGCGCGATGCGCGCTATGCCTCCTCTGGCGAATTGCTCGCAGACCTTCAGCGCCTCCAGCGCGCCCTAAATTCCGGCACCCCTCTTACCGACCCTACCGGCCCCGCCTCCCGCATCCGCCGCCCCGTCACCGAATCCACCGGGGCCAGCCGCCCTGCATGGCACCGCCGTTGGACGATTGTCGCGGGCGCGTCCGTTGTTGGCATTGTGGTCATCGCGCTGGTGTCCAGGACGTATTTTCATTCTCATCGTGCGCCCGTGCTCACGGAGAAGGACACCATTGTTCTTGCCGATTTCGACAACAAGACCGGCGACGCAATCTTTGATGACACCCTGAAACAGGGACTCGCAGTGCATCTTGAGCAATCGCCCTTTCTCGACCTGGTCTCCGACCGCAAGGTGAATGAGACCTTGAAGCTGATGGGACGTTCGGCCGGGGACCGCTTGACGCCGGAGGTCACACAGGAAGTCTGCCAGCGCACCGGCAGCAAGGCCATGCTGACCGGCTCGATTGCCGGTCTCGGCAGCCAGTATGTGATTGGTCTAAAGGCTGTAAATTGCAGCACCGGAGATGTGCTGGCGGACGCGCAGGAGCAGGCCGCGGGCAAGGAAGCAGTGCTGAAGTCCCTGGACGCCGCGGCAGGAACTTTGCGAAGTAAGCTGGGCGAGTCGCTGAGCTCGGTACAGAAATACGCCACGCCGTTGGTGGAAGCCACCACGCCGTCGCTGGAGGCGCTGAAAGCTTACAGCCTGGGAGTGAAAACGATGGACTGGCAGGGGGAAACGGCAGCTCTGCCGTTTTTCAAGAGGGCGGTGGAACTCGATCCGAGTTTCGCCGAGGCTTACGCTCAACTGTCCATCGCTTACGCCAACCTTGATCAGTTCGGGCGGGAGGTTGATTATGCGCGCAGAGCTTATGATCTGCGGGGAAAGGTGAGCGAGCGGGAGCGGTTCGACATTGAGGCGATCTACTATCTGGATGCGACGGGGCAGTTGGAAAAGGCGGCGCAAACTTTTGAACTGAAGCAGGAGGCCTATCCGAGGGGAACGTTGTCCTACATCAACCTGGGCTATATTTCTGTCGCCCTGGGAAACTACCAAAAGGCGTTGGAGTACGCGCGCGAGGAACTGCGCTTGCGACCGAATAACGAGACCAGCGAAGCCAATCTCGCCTACCTGTACACATGCCTCAATCAGTTGGACGAAGCGGAGACAGTGTTCAAGCAGGCTGAGGAGCGCGGCCTGAAGGGCGAACGGTTACTGTCGAACCACTACCGTTTGGCTTTTTTGCAGGGCGACACGGCGAAGATGGCTCAGTTGGTGTCGGTCGCCATGGGAAAACCGGGCACCGAAAGTGAACTGCTGTATCTACAAGCAAGGACGGAGGCCTGGTACGGGAAGTTGAAGGACGCACGCGAATTGACCCGGCGGGCGATGGATTCGGCGGAGCGCAACGACGCCAAGGAGACGGCCGAAGGGTATCTGGTAGCGCTGGCGTTTCGCGAAGCGGAAATGGGCCACGGGGAGCAGGCGCGTGCAGACGCTGATGGCGCAGTGAAGCTCGCGCCGACGCAGGACGTGGAGGTGGTCGCGGCTCTCGCCCTGGCGCGCGCCGGGGACACGGCAGGGGCGGAGAAGCTGGCCGCGAAACTCGACAAGGAATTCCCTCTTGATACGTTGGTGCAAAGCTACTGGCTGCCCAGCATCCGGGCGGCGGTCGCCCTGGAGCGCAAGGACCCGAACAAGGCCATCGAATTACTGAATGCGACGGGCGCGATAGAGCTGGGTGCAAACGGGTGGCTCTGCCCTGCCTATTTGCGTGGCGAGGCTTATCTCATGCAGCACGACGGCTCCGCGGCTGCTGCAGAATTTCAGAAATTCCTTGACCATCGCGGCGTGGTAGGAAATTTTCTCTGGGGTGCGCTGGCCCGTCTCGGCCTTGCCCGCGCCTACGCGGCGCAGCGTGACATGCCCAGAAACAGTAGTTTTCGACCAGGCTAAAACGACTGAAAATCGGTTTGTGGAACCAAACAGTTACGGCAACGGGAGACGACAGGATTTTGGGCAACCGGTCGATGGCCAATAGCCGACGATTTGGGGCAATCAACTGATGACGGAGTCGCCGGCTTTGGGGAATAGCCCCGATGATCGGCCCCTTCCTGGGGGATGATGCGCGATTGCCTGCTTGTGGGCCGTAGCGTTAAGATGTACGGCCTGTGCCGGATGTTCTCTCCATTGAAGGCCAAACCATCTCGCACTATCGCGTTCTGGTGAAACTCGGCGCCGGCGGCATGGGTGAAGTGTATCGCGCCACGGACACAAAGCTCGGCCGCGATGTTGCTCTCAAGGTCTTGCCTCCCGACGTGGCCGCCGATCCCGAGCGCCTCGAGCGCTTTCGCCGCGAGGCCCGCGCCCTCGCCGCCATAAACCATCCGCACATCGTCACAATCTATTCGGTCGAGGAAGCCGACGGCGTCCACTTCCTCACCATGGAACTCGTCGAAGGGCAGTCACTCGACCACTGCATTCCCGATGGCGGGCTGCCTCTCGAGCGGCTCGCGAAAATCGCCATCGCCCTGGCCGATGCGCTCGCCGCGGCGCATGAAAAAGGCATCGTGCATCGCGACTTGAAACCCGCCAACGTCATGCTCACGAGTGAAGGCCAGGTCAAGGTGCTCGACTTCGGCCTCGCCAAAGAGATGCGCGCGGCCAGCTACGACGACGCAACAATGACTTCGGCCGGACACACAGAGGTCGGCGTCGTGATGGGGACTCCTTCTTACATGTCTCCCGAACAGATTGCTGGCCGCGCGATTGACCACCGCACGGACATTTTCTCGCTGGGCGTCATTTTGTACGAAATGGCCACCGGCCAGCGGCCGTTCCAGGGGCGCTCCTCCGCCGAACTGGCTTCTGCGATCCTCCGGGATACTCCACCGCTCGTCACCAACTTGCGGGCTGACCTGTCCGCCGATCTCTCGCGCATCATCCGGCGCTGCCTGGAGAAGGACCCGCACCACCGCGTCCAGACCGCGCGCGACATTGCCAATGAATTCGGTGACCTGCCGGAGGCTGCGCGGCCTTCGTCGGGAGCCTCGGCCGCCAATGCAACGGATTCCGGCCCTTCCGTCGCGGTGCTGCCCTTCCAGAATCTGAGCCCGGACCCGGAGAACGATTATTTCAGCGACGGTCTGGCCGAAGAAATCCTGAATGCGCTTAGCCAGGTCGAGGGCCTGAGTGTCGCCGCCCGCACCTCGTCATTCTTCTTCAAGGGCAAGGCCACCGAAATAAGTGAGATCGCAAGCAGGCTCCGGGTGGCGAACGTGCTCGAAGGAAGCGTCCGTCGTGTCGGCAACCGAGTTCGAGTCACTGTGCAGCTCGTTGATGTCAAAAATGGTTTTCACCTGTGGTCGGAGCGGTACGACCGTCAGATGGAGGACATCTTCGACGTCCAGGACGAGATCGCTCAGGCAATCACCGAGCGGCTCAAGGTGACACTCGGCGGTGGTCCCAAACGATCGACGAAAAACCTCGAGGCCTACGAGTTGTACCTCAAGGGACGTCACTACTGGCACCAACGTTCGCCGGCCACGCTGCGCGTGGCTGTTCAGTGTTTCGAGCAAGCCATCAAGCTCGATCTCCAGTACGCGCTCGCCTACGCGGGACTCGCCGATTGCTATGGCATCCTCCGGTTGTACGGCTGGGTGTCGGCCGAAGACAGCCGGCCGCAGGCTCAGGCTGCCGTGACGCAGGCCTTGGCCTTGGATCCCTCGCTCTGGGAAGTGAATTTTTCACGCGGTTTCTACACGTTTTATTTCGAGCGTGCGTGGCGCGAGGCCGGGCAGCATTTCCAGAAGGCCATCGCCATCAACCCGCGCTCGTCGCTGGCGCAGATCTATTACGGCCTCTTTCTGGCAACGCAGGCACGCGTGAACGAAGCCGTCACGCACATAACGCTGGCGCGCAAGATTGATCCGCTGTCACCTTTCATCCACGGGCTTGCTTCCGGTGGGTTCTACTCCCTGGGGCGTTTCGACGACACCGAGCGCGCGGCGCAACAGGCACTGGAGCTTCAGCCCGACTACC
>PKXT01000177.1:197-2992 GCA_003133505.1 Acidobacteriota bacterium | reverse complement strand
AACGAACTCACTCCCTGCGTTCCGGGGATAGCTTGCCCTGGAGTGGAGGTCGTCTCGGATTGCGCAAACAATGCCGCCGCTCCGAAGACCAAGGCTCCGGCCACCAGAAGAGCGCGACTTGCTCCACAACCAAAACGGAGTCTCAAGGCAGGTTCAGCTTGTTTATTTCAGCGGTCAGCATTGCAAGAATGTCAGGCATTGAAATCCTCCGCCTGAGAGGCTAGCTCGGTACGGCCTGAACGTCAATCGGGGCTTGGCAGCGGTTTTCTCTTGACTGACCATAACACCGCTGTAGCTCAGGATGCCAAAATGGAAATCCCGATTTATAAGTACGATCGAATGGGGTTTCAAGGAGGTTCATTTCGAAGGAATGGATATTAACCTTTTTGGCTTTGGTCATCGGAGCAGCGCTGACCGCCTCTTGCGAATGACGTACCCGACCTTACAATGGACAGGATCAAAGTGGGCAACGCGCAGTTCGTCAATGGGATTCGGCGGGCCGAGTTCTGGAATACGATCCATGGCTCGGTGGCATATCAAAATGAGCTGAATATTTCATTTGCGAGCTCCTATAACGTGAGCGCCGCGACGGTCGGAAGCCACGGAATCACGGTGAGTTCTGGGTGCGGGCAACTCGGACTCTTGTCTATGGATTGGCTGGACGGCTTCTTGCAAAGCACGGTTATTTCTGCGCTGACTACCTCCAGTGCAATATCTCCCAAATCGGTGGTTTGTTTTCTGCTGAAGAACGTCGCGCAGGGGGAAACGGATCCGCCGTCGGCAAGCGCCAACTGTTGCGTCTTAGGCTATCACAACGCCATGGGGGCTCCCGTTCACACATACGGGACTATCGATTGGGAAACAGCAGGAAACTTTGATGGAATCTCCGACGCGTCTATTGCCAGTCATGAAATCGGAGAATGGATGGACGATCCGCTCGCCACGAACGCGACTCCGCCATGGGGAAATATTGGTCAAGTTAACGGGTGCCAGGCGGACTGGGAGGTAGGAGATCCACTCTCAGGTACGCTGATGCCGGCAATTATGATGAGTGGAAAAAGCTACCAGATCCAAGAACTACCCTTCTTTAGCTGGTTCTTCAATAAGGCCGGCGATCCTTCGGTAGGCGCGGGCGGTAAGTTCTCTTCCAACGGAACATTCCAAGGTTCGTCGCAATCGTGCCCGCCCGGAGGAAGCAATTGAACTCCATCCGCAAGAATGCTGGTTTGTGCAAGAACTTCTGTGTACCGGTGCTCGTTAACTCACACCTTTGGATTTATTTATAGGAGTAAGCTCCGTATGCAAAGACACGAGTGATTGAATGTGCCGGTATTCGAGCCCCACCGCGAGCACACCGAACATCAGGTTGCCTTCCGGTCTGCCGCAGCCAGAGCTAGAATGGCTGCCGGTCAAAAGGCACGGTGGGCCAAAATGAAGGTCGCATCCGAAGCGCCAGCGAAANNTGCCGGTCAAAAGGCACGATGGGCTAAGGAAAAAAGGCCCGGAAAGGCCCACGCCAGGTGGGACGAGCTTTGGGTACCATCTAAGAATGCGCTGATCCGGAATTTCCTGAGCAGGATTCATTCTAAATATGGGCGATACGCCTGGGGCCGGGTGGGTGTATGATAGCGGGCGATAGGGAACTGAGAACGGAAATACCGGTTGTACGCCCCGCATCAAAATCTACCTCCTGCGGAAAGGACATGAAATGAAAAGCATCTTGAATCTTTTACAGTGGATCTCTTCGAGGCGTCTGGGAGCGTTGGCCGCGGCGTTGGCGATCGTGTTTCTCTCCGGGGCGACGCGGATGGAATCGGCGCCGCCGGCATTGAAATACACATTGTTGACCACGTTCAAGGGCAGCATGGGCGCGGCGCCCTATGGTGGATTGACGCTAGACACGAAGGGCAATCTCTACGGGACGACGGCGCTGGGCGGCACGGATTATGACGGCGTGGTGTTCAAGCTGAGCTCGACAGCAAAGGAGAGTCTGCTTTACTCGTTTACCGACGGGATCGATGGCGGATTTCCGTACGCCGGCGTGGTGCGCGACGGGGCGGGCAATCTCTACGGCACCACGGCGAATGGCGGATCGAACAATGATGGCGTAGTTTTCAAGGTGACTTCTTCGGGCGTGGAGAGCGTGCTCTACTCCTTCACGGGCGGGATTGATGGCGAATTTCCCGAAGGTGGTGTGGTGCGGGACCCGTCCGGCAATCTTTACGGCACGGCGGAGGCGGCCGGAAATTTTGGTTATGGCGTGGTATTCAAGGTGGACACGTCCAACAACGAGACGGTGCTGTACTCGTTCACCGGCGGGACGGACGGGGCGTCTTCCTACTCGGGCTTGATTCGCGATTCGCTGGGTAATCTCTACGGCACGACGAAAGATGGCGGCAATCCCAACTGCGCGTTTCCGTTTGGCGGCTGCGGCGTGGTGTTCAAGGTGGATACATCAGGAAATGAAACCGTGCTGTATGCCTTTCAGGGCGGGAGCGATGGAGCGTATCCCGTCGCGTCGCTGATCATGGACTCCAGCGGCAACCTGTACGGCTCGACGAGCGATGGCGGCGATGTGTCCTGCAATCATCCGAATGGGTGCGGAACGATTTTCAAAGTGGATACTTCCAACAACGAGACGGTGCTGTACTCGTTCGCCGGCGGGACGGACGGGGCGTATCCGCTGGCCGGGCTGGTTCGCGATGCGGTGGGCAATCTCTATGGCACAACGTACGGCGGCGGCAAGGCTTCGTGCGACTCCTTTCAGCTGGGGTGCGGCGTGGTGTTCAAGCTGA
>PKXT01000177.1:0-155 GCA_003133505.1 Acidobacteriota bacterium | reverse complement strand
CACGGCGGGCGCGGGCGGCACGGCGGGTGACGGCGTGGTGTTTAAAATCTCGAACTAGGGTGCTTCGCTTCAGCGTGGAAATGAGTTGCCAGCGGGGACGGCAAAAAATCGCGCGGACAGGAATGTTCGCGCCAGTGGGTGCAGTTCGTGGGGAT
>PKXT01000171.1 GCA_003133505.1 Acidobacteriota bacterium | reverse complement strand
AAATACCGCATCAATCCCGGCAACGTGGGCCACGGCCAGCGCCGCGACGAGCAGTTCTCGACCATCTGCGAAGTGGCCCGCGATCATGGTAAGCCGGTGCGCATCGGCGTGAATGGCGGCTCGCTCAATCAGGAACTGGTCATGCGCAAGATGCAGGAGAATACCGACGGCGACCTGGGCTTTACGTCGGAGGAGATCATCAATGAATGCATGGTGATTTCGGCGCTCGAATCCACGGAGCTGGCGCTGTGATGTGGCCTGCGCAAAGACCAAATCATCATTTCGTGCAAGGTTTCCCGTCCGGGAGATTTGATTTCGATTTATCGCGATCTGGCGTCGAAAACGGCGCAGCCTTTGCATCTGGGGCTTACGGAAGCGGGCATGGGCGCGAAGGGGTTGGTGTGGTCCGCGGCGGCAATGGGAGTGCTGCTGAGCGAAGGCATTGGCGACACCATTCGTATTTCGCTTACTCCGCGTCCCGGAGGCGACCGGCGCGAGGAAGTTTATGCGGCCTGTGAACTGCTGCAATCGCTGGCCCTGCGCTCGTTCGCGCCCAGCGTCACGGCGTGCCCCGGCTGCGGGCGTACAACCAGCACCACGTTTCAGGAGATGGCCGAACGCATCCAGCAATACACCCGCGATATGATGCCCATCTGGAAGACGCAATACGAAGGCGTCGAGAACCTGACGCTGGCGGTGATGGGCTGCATCGTCAATGGTCCCGGCGAATCGAAAGCCGCCAATATCGGCATCAGCCTCCCCGGAACCGGCGAGACGCCCAGTTGCCCCGTTTACATTGACGGGCTGCATTTCAACACGCTCAAGGGCAGCTATGCCGAGCTTTCCGCGGCCTTTCAGGCGCTAGTGGACGATTATGTCGCGACAAAGTATCGCCGCCGCGAGCCGGGTACAGCAGTGCCGGAAGTCTCCGCGCGGCCCAAGATAACGCTGGAGCAACCGGAACGTTCACCACTTCCCGTCCTGCGATAAGAGGCTGGCCACGCATCATGTCCAACGCATCCCTCGAGTTATTAGCTCAGTCAGCGCAAGCGCGCCGAGAGAACCATCCCGAAGACGCCAACCGTTTATTGACCGAGGCGGTTGGGCTGTGCCGCAGAGGTGACGCGCCCGGCCAATTGGCGGCTGCGCTCTGTGCGCTGGGCCAAATAGAAAGGGACCTGCGCTCTGGAGATGTCGCGCTGGGGCATTATGAGGAAGCCGCGGCCATTTACCGGGCGGAGGGCGACGCGCTTAAGCTGTCTCATACCGTCCGGCACCTGGGCGACATTCACCGCGAAGATGGGCGCGCGGAACTCGCCGAGCCTTGCTACCGCGAAGCTCTGGAAATTTATCGCGCGCATTCCGGCGAAACTCCTGCGCTCGAACTGGCGAACGCCATTCGCGGCTACGCGATTCTGCAAGGCGAAACCGGCAAGGCAGCGGAAGCCGCGAACTTGTGGCGAGAGGCAGGGGAACTTTACGCGGCTGAAAACGTCGAGGCCGGCGTTGCGGAATGCCGGCGCCGACTTGATTTCATCGATCGAGGACTGCCGAATAGCTGATGGCTCAATTGCACAGCTAAATTAGTCTCGCACAAGCGAAACGCTTTCGAAGTATCGGCGGCGCAATTCCCCAACCCAAGAGAGATTCCTCGTTGCGCTCGGAATGACGGGCGGTGCGACACACATGGCAGGGATGGTAACCTGAGCCGACAATTCCTTCACCGTGCTTCCAACTATTTCCATTAAGCCTCCGCAAAACCCTACCCGTAAAGATTCCGCTGCATCGCGCGGTGGATTCTGGAGCCTGATTGCNNGTTTCAGGGCGCGTTCAGCGACAACGCCCTCAAGAACCTCGTCATCCTGCTGATTCTGGATGCGGGCTTAAGCGCCGCTTCCAAGAACCGGCTGGTGCCCGCCGTGCTGCTGCTCTTCTCGCTTCCCTTCATTCTGTTTTCGATGGCGGGCGGATTTCTGGCTGACCGTTTCAGCAAGCGTAGCGCGACCATCGGCACGAAATTGCTGGAAGTTTGCATCGCGCTTCTCGCGCTGGCCGGCCTGTGGACTGCCAACCTTCCGATGGAGCTGGCGGCCATCTTTCTCTTTAGCATGCAGGCGGCGCTATTTGGTCCGGCGAAATATGGATTGCTGCCGGAGCTTCTGCCCGAACGGGATTTGTCGTGGGGCAATGGAGTGCTGGAGCTGGGGACGTTTCTCGCCATTCTGACGGGCACGACTGCCGCTGGTTATCTGGCGGGGGTTTTTCAAGGCCGCCAGCAATGGTCGGGGGCTCTGCTCATCGCCCTCGCGCTCATCGGCTTGGCGTGCAGCCTGGGCATCACGCGTGTTNNGCCATTTCGCTGATGCGGCAGGATCGTCTGCTCTGGCAAGCGGTGATGGGCAACACATTTTTCTGGTTCCTCGGAGGATTGCTGCAGCCGGTGGTGATTCTGTATGGCAAGGAAACGCTTCGCCTCAGCGATTCACACAATACGTGGCTGCAAACCGCGCTCGCGGTTGGTATTGGCGCGGGAAGTCTGGCGGCCGGGTATCTATCAGCCGGCGAAATTGAATACGCCCTGGTGCCACTCGGAGCGATTGGAATGGCCGCTGCGGATGTGTGGCTGGGATTGGGTGCGCCCATCTTCGCGCACGTTCTTACGCGGCTATTGCTGCTGGGATTTTTCGCGGGGATTTTCAGCGTGCCAATTCTGGCGATGGTGCAGCACCGGCCCGACATTCATCAACGCGGGCGCATCCTGGCGGCGACGAACCTACTTTCGTTCGTGGGAATTTTTATTGCGGGCGGAGCGTACTACCTGCTCATCGGCGTTTTAGGATTGTCATCGTCGCGGGTTTTTGTGCTGGTAGGGGCGATGGCGCTCTCGACCGCGGTGTATGCGTTGGCGTTTGTGGCGGACTGCTGGCACAGGATGGGCGCATGGCTAGGGCGCGTTATCCACCGACAGGGTCCATCAGTCCGCTAAAAGATTGAGAACTTTACGCGCAAATATTTTTTGGGGTCGTTGTGGAAGTCCTGCATCACCTGGCGCGCATCCTTGCTCAGACCGTTGAGATTGTCGTAAAGATCCGAATCGGTAAAAAATTTGCCCACGGTGCCCCGGTTGCTATTGAGCTTGGCGGAAGCATCACGAACATTCGCGGTGGCTTGCCGGACGTTGTCGTAAACCGTATCGTCCTTCACTAGTTTTCCGAGGGTACCCTGGCCGGCTTCCACGCCATTCATCAGTGAATTTCCGCGCTGCAAGAATTGCTGCGCGTTCTGATACATCGTGGGATCATTGACCATTTTTCCAATGGTTCCCTGCCCCGAATGGACGGAAGTCAAAATGGCATTGGCATTGCCCATTGTTTCGTCCACCTTTTGATATAGCTCATCGTTGCTCATCAGTTTTCCAAGCGTGCCTCGGCCCTCGCGCACGCCAGCCACCATCTCCTGAGTGGACTGGACGGTGGCGTTGAGACGGTCGTAGAGCTGTGGATCTTCAATCAGCTTACCGACAGTTCCCTGCCCGGTCTTTACCTTGTCCACGATCTGCTTCACATCCTGCGATAGCGAGCCGAGGTTTTCCATCAAGTCCGCGCTGCTTTCCATCACCTGCTTCATGGATGCTTCGGCCGCGCCATTTACCACGCCGTTATTAGGAATAGGCGTGCCGGTCAAACCGCGCGAGATGGTTACGTAGCGATTGCCCAGGAGGCCTTCGGTAATCAGGCTGGCGTTGGAATCGGTTCGTATGTAGTTCTGAAATTTCCGGTCAATGTGCATGGTGAGCTCGATGTTATGCATTTTGTCGGAGGGATTAGGCGTGATGCGAACAACTTGCACGTCGCCGATATCCACACCTTCCAGACGCACCGGCGCGCCAGCTTCAATGCCATCCACCTCCGGCAAAAAAGTTGTTACCGAATATTTGGGGCCAAAGCCACCGCCTCCGGTGATGTAAATGATTCCCACTCCGAGCAGGAGGAGCCCCACCAGGACAAAAACTCCCACCCGCAATTCGACCCAGGTCAGTTGCTTTCCTTGCGCCATCTTTTCCTCCTTGTTGAGCCGAGCCGCTCTCCGAAAATAAACCTACCGGGCGGACACCAGGAATTCATTCAAATACGGGTCCTTTGATTTCAATACCGCCTGGGCATCGCCTTCGAATTCCGGCGCCCCATCCCTCAGCAGCAACACGTTCGTCGGAGTGGAGGAAGCGTTTGACTGTCTGGCATCCGATTCGGAAGCATTGGCCACCACCTTATTCTGCTCTTTATCGAATCGAAAGCTGGCCATTCCGAAGAAATCCTGCACCCGATGGGTGGCTAGCAGAGAGGTTACTCCCTGCAAATCCCGCAGGCGCAGCAAAAGGGCAATGATGGTCTGCGAAGTTACCGGGTCAAGCCCCGCGGTCGGCGAATCGTAAAAGACCACCTCCGGCTTTCCAACCAGGGCGCGGGCAATTGATACGCGGCGACGCATTCCGCCGGATAAGTCCGCGGGAAACTTATCCACCGAATCTTCCATTTCAACGAAACGAAGAGCTTCGCGTACTCGTTGCTCAATTTCTTCGTCGGGGGTTCGCTCTTCGCGCAACCTGAATGCGACATTGTCCCGCACGGTCAGCGAATCGAATAAAGCGCCTTCCTGAAAAACGAAGCCAATACGCGATCGAAAGGTGAGCAGTTCCCTCTCGCTCATCTCGACGACGTCTTTTCCAACCACCTCAATCCGGCCAGCGTCGGGGCGGATCAGGCCGGCGGCGAGCTTTAGCAATACGGTCTTTCCCGCGCCAGTCTCTCCCAGCAAAATCTTGGTTTCGCCCTTCCGTAGCGAGAACGAAAGGTCCCGCAGCACTTCGCGTCCATCAAAGGCAATACGCACTTTTTCAAACACAACGACGGCGGATTCAGACGTCAAGGGCATTGCTCCCCCCATTGCGCCGAATTATCCACCTGGCTTTTGGGCCAATCATAGAGAAGACAACCGGCGAAACAGTGGTGCGCGAAGAAAACATAATGTCATTAACCCCGCGGCTATAGCGGAGATGGCCCAGGCGTTAATTCGGGAACACGGAAAGCATCACGCGAGTGATGAAGAAATTGACAACCAGGATGGACACCGAGGAGGCCACCACCGCGGTCGTCGTCGCTCTACCAACACCTTCAGTGCCTCCGCGAACCCGCAATCCGAAGTAGCACGATATCGTCGAAACCAACAGCGCAAATACCAGCGGCTTGACCATTCCCTGCACGAGGTCTCCCACCGCGAGCGCTTTAATGGCCCGGTTCCAGAATTCCGACGCCGACAAATGCAACATCACGCTGGCCATTACATAGCCTCCGCACAATCCGACAAAATCAGAGACCAGCGTGAGCAGCGGAAGGGTCAGAAATGTGGCAATCACCCGCGGCGTCACCAGCTTTCGCAACGGATCAGTTCCCAGCGCCCGCATGGCGTCCACCTGCTCGGTCACCACCATCGAGCCGAGCTCCGAGGCTATGCCCGAGCCGTTTCGCCCGGCCACCAGCAAACCCGTAATCGAAGGGCCAAGCTCGCGCACCAGCGCCAGGGCCACGGCATCTCCAGTGAGCGACGTTTCCCCAAACCGCGAAAACTGCGCGGAGGTCTGCAGCACCATTACCGCGCCCATGAAGAATGAGGTCAGCAGGACGATGGGAAGCGAGCCCACGCCGATAACGTCCATCTGGGTCAGGACGTCGGTCGCATAAAACGGAGGAGTAAAGGCATCAATCAGCGTGTGGTAAACCAGGGTGGAATAATCCTGCAGCCCGAAAATCTGGCGCTTGAAGAGGTCGCCGAAGTAGCGACGCGGGGAACTATCCGCGGCGTCAGGCATCGAGGTTGGCGCGAGCAATCAAACCGGTGGCCAAATAGAGACTAACGTCCGTTCGCGGGCGCGGTCAAGCGTTGTATCCGCCAATGTTATTTCCAGCGGCAGTCGAGCGTGTCTTTTGCGCGGGACGCCTTGGCCGGATAAAATGCCGACCTGCGCAATAAGAGCGCGCGCCAAACCTATGCTTCAATTTTCTACCGCTGGAGAGTCCCATGGTCCGGCTCTGATAGCCTTGCTATCCGGGTTGCCGGCGGGTTTGCCGGTAGATTTTGAATTCGTGCAGCGGGAGTTGCTTCGCCGCCAGTTGGGCTTCGGCCGGGGAGCGCGCCAGCGAATTGAACGCGATACAGCCGAATTCCTCGGCGGCGTTTATCACGGCAAAACCATCGGAGCTCCCGTAGCGGTCCGCATCGAAAATCGCGACTGGAGCAATTGGCAAATGGCGTTGCCCGTTGAAGCCACTCCGGCGAATGACGCCCAGAAAAGGCCGCTCACCGCGCCGCGCCCCGGTCACGCGGATTTGGCTGGCGCGCTAAAATTCAATTTCCACGATGCGCGTTTTGTGCTGGAGCGGGCTTCGGCGCGGGAAACCGCCGCTCGCGTAGCGGCCGGAGCACTGGCGAAACTACTTCTGCGCGAGTTTGGGGTCGAAGTTCTAAGCCATGTGGTCCAGATAGGCGCCGCCCGCCTCGGACGCGAGGGCCTATCTCGCGCAACCGAGTGGAGCGCAATTCAGTCTGTCTGCGATAATCTGGAATCGCCCCTGCGTTGCATTGAGCCCAACACCGAACAGGCCATGAAGGCGGAAATCGAACAGGCGTTGCGTGCCGGTAATTCGGTCGGTGGCGTGTTCGAGGTTGTCGCTCACCATGTACCTCCCGGACTGGGCAGCCACGCGCAGTGGAATGAAAAGCTGGACGGAATGTTGGCGCAGGCGATAATGTCCATCCAGTCTACAAAAGCGGTTGAGATCGGCTCGGGATTTAACGGCGCGTCGCAGCATGGCTCCGCCGTACAGGACGAGATTCAATATGATCGCGAGCGCCGACGTTTCACGCGCTCTTCCAATCGCGCCGGAGGTGTTGAGGGGGGCATCAGCAACGGCGAAGACGTCGTCGTGTGCGGCTACATGAAACCGATTTCCACGCTGCGCACGCCACTGGAATCGGCGGACCTGGGCAGCAAGGAAGCAGTCCGCGCGGCCTACGAGCGTTCCGATGTTTGCGTGGTGCCGGCCGGCGGTATCATTGGTGAATCCATGGTCGCATTGGTTCTCGCGGGCGCGTTTCTTGTAAAATTTGGTGGCGATTCGCTGGCTGAAACCCGGCGAAATTTTGAAGGATATCAGCGTCAACTAGACCAATTCTAGGACAACTCCCTGATGATTTATCCGGTTCTCAAGTATGGCAATTCGGTATTGGAGACTCCCGCCCAGCGCGTGGAAAAATTCGATGCCGAGCTCGAGATGCTCGTGCAGGATATGTTTGAATCCATGTATGCCGCGAATGGGGTTGGGTTGGCCGCTCCCCAGATCGGGCGCGGTGTTCGACTGGCGGTTGTGGATGTTACGGTGGGCAAGAACCCCGAGGCGAAGATGGTGCTGCTGAATCCGGAGATCATTCGGATTGAAGGGGAACAGCGGGAGGAGGAGGGCTGCCTTTCCGTTCCCGGCTTTCGAGGCTATGTCCTACGGCCGCAGTATGTAACCATCCGGGCGCAGGATGCCAGCGGTGCGGAGTTTGAAAGGCGGGGGGAAGGCCTGTTGGCACGGGCATTCTGCCACGAAACCGACCATCTCAATGGCATCCTGTTTCTCAGCCATCTAAGCCTGCTGAAACGCGATCTGACTCGCCGGAAGATTCGGAAATTGCAAAAAGCCGGCGAATGGTAGCCCGGCCGCTGCCCGTGCCGCGAACCAGCATCGTTGGGATTTAATGCGGATTATCTTCTGCGGCACACCGCACTTCGCTGTTCCCTCACTTCGCCAATTATTGGCTGAACCGGATTTCGAGGTCCTGGCGGTGATGACCCAGCCGGATCGTCCTCGTGGCCGCGGACAGCGGCTTGCGATTTCCCCCGTCAAGGAAGTTGCCCTGGCTGCCGGAGCGCCAGTTTTTCAGCCGGCCAAGCTCAGGACTGACGAAGTACACAGGTTTTTTGTCGAACACGCGCCAGATGCGGTAGTAATCATTGCGTATGGCCGCATGGTTCCCGCCGATCTCCTGCCCCTTCCGCCCCTGGGATGGATAAATGTCCATGCGTCCCTATTACCTCATTATCGCGGCGCCGCACCCATTCAATGGGCCGTGCTCAATGGGGAGACGCGCACCGGCATCACCACAATGCAAATTGATGCGGGGTTGGATACCGGACCTGTTCTCGAGCAGTTGGAATTCCCGATTGGTCCAGACGAAACGACTGCGGAGCTTACCGACCGGCTGGCCGAAGCTGGGCCGTCACTACTTATTACCTCTCTGCGTCGTCTCCAAAGCGGTGATATTTGCCCCGTCCCACAGAATCATGCAGACGCAACTTTCGCCCGGCCGTTAAAGAAACAAGACGGCGAGATCTCCTGGGACCTTTCCGCAGGTCAGATTTATAACCGCATTCGGGGCCTCCAACCCTGGCCCGGCGCATATAGCCATTTTCGAGGGCGAACTTGCCATATTTGGGGACGCCCCGCGACAACAATTCCAAGCGCCGATGCGGGATTCGTGCCACTTCGTTTTAGTCCGAACGATGTTGCCGCACCCGGCAGTATCGTACAGGGCGGCAGCGATTATTTCGTTGCGTGCGGTGAGAAAACTCGGCTCTGCCTCGAATACCTTCAAATGGAAGGCCGCAAGCGCCTCTCCGCGAGTGATTTCGCCAATGGCGCGCGCTATAAACCCGGAGAGCATTTCGAATAAATTGCCGTTAGCAAAATCCACCGAGACCCAGACAAAACTTGATGAACTTAATAGATTTCCCAACCGCTCACAAATCGCGCGCCGACGGAAGACATGGCCATTAGCCCGGCGCGGCTCATCGCGTTTGACGTTCTATTGCGAGTCGCAGCGGAAGGCGCGTATGCCGCCGACGCGCTTCGGCTCCGCCGGCAAGGCGCGGTGCGGCAGGATGATGCGGCCCTCGCCACCGAACTAGTATTTGGAACTCTGCGCTGGCAGCGGCTTCTCGATACTTTGATCACGCGCCACCTGCGGAAGACATCCAGCTCCCTGGAGCTTGAGGTCTGGATCGCGTTACGCCTGGGCGTTTATCAATTGCGGTTTCTTCAACGGGTTCCCGCCCATGCCGCTGTTCACGAAAGCGTCGAGCTTGCCAAACGCGCCGGCAAGACCGCTGCCGCTGGATTGGTGAACGCGATTTTGCGCCGCAGCTCCGAGGAATGCCGCACTCCCGCCGAGCTCCTTCTTTCTCCCGAGATCGAGGGTGCGAACAGACTCGCCATTCTTAATTCTCATCCCACCTGGCTGGTCGAGCGCTGGCTGGACCGCTACGGCCCGGATGCCGCTGACAGCCTGCTGCGCGCGAACAATCAGCCCGCGCACTCGGCGCTGGCATTTGGGCCGGCGAATCACAAGCGGACGATGGCAAACCTGCACGCGGATGGTGTAGCTGTTGAAAAAGGCGCGTTGCTACACGGCGCCGCGCGGGTGATGGGCGGCAATGTGGAACGCACCGCCGCCTTCGCATCCGGCGCCATTTCGTTTCAGGACGAAGCGTCTCAGGCTATTCCTCTCTTGCTTGACGCCCAACCCGGAGATTCCGCGCTCGATTTGTGCTCCGCGCCCGGCGGAAAAACCGCCAGCCTGGCCCGTGCCGTTGCGCCATCCGGGCACGTGATTGCGGCGGATATTCACATGCACCGTCTCCGCACTATGCGGGAAAACCTCGAGCGTATGGTCCTCGGTAATCATTGGCTGGTGGCATTGAATGGCGAGCAACCGCTTCCTTTTCATGGGCAGTTCGACCGGATCCTGGTCGACGCGCCGTGCTCCGGCACCGGCACTCTCGCGCGCAATCCTGAAATTCGCTGGGGCCTTCAGCAGCGGGATTTGCAGGCGTTGGCGTCCCGGCAGCGCAATTTATTGCTTAATGCCCTAAAATATCTGAAGCCGGGCGGACGTCTCGTTTATTCCACCTGCTCGCTGGAGCCGGAAGAAAATGAAGCCGTCGTCACATTCGCGTTGAAAAATGTTCGTGGACTTCGGCGTGTTCGCGCCGGCCGCCTGCGCGACCAGCTTCAGCCATTCCTGGCTCCGGGGATTGACGCCTCCGCTCTTATTGGCGGTGATGGCGTTTTCCGTGCCCTTCCTCACCTGCACCATACGGACGGGTTTTTCGCCGTGGCATTCGACCGTATTCCCAGCTAGGAAGCCTGTTCAGGCGCCAAAGCCGGGAACGGTTTGGACGCCTTCGGCGCGCCATGCTAGTCTGCGTCACGGTAAACCATGCCCTTCGCAGATCGCGTCCGCCGGTTTGGAAGAATGCTGCTGATGCTTTTCATTCTGGCATCGGCGGCATTTCTGAGCGCGCTTACCGCCATGCGCATTGCGATTGAGGGGCGGCAAGTGAAAATGCCAGACGTCGTTGGCAGGAACGTGATCGAAGCCGAGCACACTCTTTCCCCCGACGGCCTGGGGCTGCGCATTGAAGACCGCGTGTTCAGCGACTATGCCGAAAACGTGATTGTGCGGCAAAGCCCGCCTGCAGGCCTTCGCGTGAAAGTCGGCGAGCGCGCGCACGTCGTCGTCAGTCTTGGGCCGCAACGGGTGATTATTCCCGACCTGCGCAGCGCCAGCCTGCGAACGGCTCGCATTCAACTTTTGCGCGAAGGCCTGCAAATGGGAGAAACATCGAGCCTATATTTACCCGGATCCACAGCCGATACCGTCGTTCTGCAGACTCCCCCGGCCGGGGCGCTCGATGCCGCCAGCCCTCGCGTGAATATTCTGGTTTCCCTGGGGGAACCCTCATCAGCCTGGGTTATGCCGAGCGTCGTCGGGTTACAGGAAACAGAAGCCGCCGCACGGCTCGATAATTCTGGCCTGAAGGATTTAAAGATTGTTACGGAATCAGAGCTAGCAGGGAGTTCTGTTGCGCGGGCATCCAGCGCCCCAGGTTCGCCTACAACGGGCGCCCTTCCCGATAGCTTTGCCCGCTTTTCAAAGCCGTCAGAGGCGGGAGATGCCTCGCCAGTCGCGCCTTCCGTCGCTCCGCGGGGCACCGTCCTCGCCCAAACGCCGGCCCCGGGAAGCCGAGTCGAGGCCGATACCCGCATCGAGCTTCGCATTGCGCAATAAGCTCGCACCAGTGTGCTAAAATTGCATTAATTCATGGCATCGCACCCTATTGAAATTGCCCCCTCGATCCTGGCGGCTGATTTTTCGTGTTTAGGCGAGCAAATCGCGGCAGTTGAGCGGGGCGGGGCGACCATCCTCCACGTGGATGTGATGGATGGCCACTTTGTGCCCAACATTTCCATCGGGGTGCCGGTGGTGGCGTCCCTGCATAAGGCAACCCGCCTCCCACTGGACGTGCATCTGATGATCGAATCGCCTGAACGCTATATAGAGATGTTCGCGGCAGCGGGGGCCGCAAGGATTCTGGTTCACCAGGAATCCACGCCGCATTTGGACCGAGCTCTGAGCCTGATCCGGGAACATGGCGCAGAAGCGGGCGCGGTGATTAATCCCGCGACGCCCATCGCCATGCTCGGCGAAATCCTGGACCGCGTGGATACTGTTCTAGTGATGTCGGTCAATCCGGGATTTGGCGGCCAAAAGTTTATTACCAGCGCTTACGCGAAGATTCGGGAGCTTAACGAACGCCGCCAGCGCAACAATTTCAGCTTTCGCATTGAAGTGGATGGCGGCGTTGGGCCCGACAATATCAGCGAGTTGGTGGCCGCCGGCGCCGAAACACTGGTGGCGGGCACTTCAATTTTTCACCAGCCTGATCCGACGGCTGCTACCCGTAGCCTGCTCGGACTCGCAACGAGCAGGTCTTATCAGGAAGTGCGGGAAGTGGCCGGAAAGCTATCAGGTGGGGGCCAGAATGATGGGAGATAGAATGCCAGGAAATGGAATGCCGGGAAGTGGAACCATCGAGCGTACGCATAATCGCGCATTGCTAGCGGTCATGCTCGTTCTGGCAATGTTGGGGAGCGGATGCCTCTTCAACCAGAAAAAACCGGCCGCCCCTGACCTGAATGCCGCCGTTCAACCCGACAAGGTTTTATATGATCGCGCCACGGATGATTTCAAGCACGGCCGTTACACAATCGCCCGCCTAAACCTTCAGACTCTTATCAACACTTATCCGGACAGTGAATATCTCGCCAAGGCCAAGCTGGCGGTAGCCGATTCCTATTTCAAGGAAGGCGGCACCGAAAATCTTCTGCAGGCCGTGGCTGAATACAAGGACTTCATCACTTTTTTCCCGTTCTTGGATGAAGCGGCCTACGCACAAACCCAAGTGGCCAATACCTATTACCGCTTGATGGAGAAATCGGATCGCGACCGCAGCGATGCGCTCAATGCCGAACAGGAGTTTCAGACCTTTCTGCTTAAGTATCCTCATAGCCCACTGGTGCCCGTATCCGAGCAGCACCTCCGCGAGGTGCAGGAGACCATCGCCGATGGCGAGTTTCGTGTCGCCCAGTTTTACTACGTGAAAGGCTCCAACCGAGCCGCCGCCGCGCGGCTGATTGAGTTAACCGGCCGCTATCCTCTCTATAGCCAGGCTGATCGCGCCAATTGGATGATTGCCGATATTTATTCGCGCAATGAAAAGCAGGAAGTCGCCAACGAATACTACGCCCGCATTGTGCGCGATTATCCACTTTCCAGCTTTGCGCCCCTTGCCAAGAAAAGATTGATTGCGGGCGGAGGTACTGTGCCCCAGCCCGATCCCTCCGCGCTCAAGCGCATGCGCCAGGAACAGTTGTACGCGAAAAATGGTCCGAATATCGCTCGCCGCAAACTATCTACCTCGCTGGCCATGTTGCGCAGCGGACCCGACGTATCGCACACCGCGCATGCGGGCGAGCCTGATATGCAGCCCGAAGGCGACGTCGTTTCCGCCACTGACATTCTGAAGCGCGGCAAGCCCGAGCCCACCTACTCGGCGCCCACCGAAGCCTCATCGGCCTCAGCAAACGCCGATAGTGGCGGGCCGGTCGGGGAAACTACGGAAGGCACGGGTGAAGGTGGTGGTGGCACCGGCGTAGGCGTGGAAACAGTGCCGGATAGTTCATCAGGCACGCCCTCCGCAGTCGAATCAAGCTCTGCTCCCGCTCCGCTCCCTAGTGGAACCGCTGGCCCAGCGGTCGGCGGCACTTCGCCAGAAAGCCTGCCTGGCGCNNGGGTCAAACTGCGGTTAATCCCGCGGCAGCCCCGGCCAGTTCACCTGCGGCCCCGGCAGCCGCAACTGGCAGCAACTCCGCCTCGACGACGGGACAGTCGGCCACCAAGCTCGATTCCAGCAGCGAATCCACCAGCAAGAAGAAAAAAGGCTGGCACAAGCTGGTCCCCTGGTAGCGGCGCTGGTCTAATTCGAACCGCGCCGGTGAAATTGACCTCAGTGCGATCTAAACCCTATATTCACTGATTAGTTAGGCGCTAGGCTTTTCCGTACGGCATGCAATCTTTGATTTATGAACGCGTAAGTTTCGTCCGGTTTTCTCGCTATGACCATTGAACTCCCCAAAGCCTATGAACCGCGTGAGATTGAAGAGCGGTGGGCCCGCGCATGGGTTGATCAGGAACTGTTCCGCGCCGATCCCAATCAGCGGGGTCCTGTTTTCTCCATCGTAATTCCCCCCCCCAATGTGACCGGTTCACTGCATATCGGGCACATGCTCAATCACACGGAAATTGACATCCT
>PKXT01000204.1 GCA_003133505.1 Acidobacteriota bacterium | reverse complement strand
TGCGGCCACACTCCCATTGTGCTCGGATAGGGAAACAGCCAGTAGAAATACCACGGACGTCCCAGGTGTAGAAGGGGAAACAAGCCCGCGCAGGCCACCGCGAAAAGCGTCATGGCTTCCGCAAACCGGTTGATAGACGTGCGCCATTGCTGATTTAGCAACAGCAGAATGGCCGAAATGAGCGTGCCGGCGTGCCCGATTCNNTCATGGCTTCGGCGAAGCGATTAATCGAGTTGCGCCAGGATTGCCGCAACAACAGCAGAATGGCCGAGATCAGCGTGCCCGCGTGCCCAATTCCAATCCACCACACGAAGTTAACGATCGCAAAACCCCACCCTACGGGAATGTCAATTCCCCAGATGCCGACGCCTTTAATCAGAAGGTAGCCGATAGCCATGTTCAGGATCATCAGCAACGCAAAACCGATGCCGAATCCCAGAATCCAGCCGGAGCTGGTCTTCCGCCGCAGAACGATCGAGCTGATCTTGTCGGTGACACCCGCGAAGGTGTAGCCCGGCTCCAGGACAGGCGGCCGGGATGGTGATCCGCGCTTGAGCTCGGGGGAAAGTCCCATCAGCTCAAACCTTCCAGTTCAGGATTGGGATTGCGCACCTCGGCCAAATAGGTAGTGCGCGGACGTGTATTGAGCTCAGCCAGTAAACCATAACCACGCAGCTCGGTTTTTCGCTGGGACACGCGGCTCTGCTTATCGTTAATATTGCCAAACGTAATGGCTCGCGCCGGGCAGGCCGCCTCGCAGGCCGTTTGGATCTCTCCATCGCGAATGTCGCGGCTTTCCTTTTCGGAGGTGATTCGGGCGTTGTTGATGCGTTGCACACAGTATGTGCATTTTTCCATTACCCCGCGGCTGCGTACGGTCACTTCTGGATTGTTGAGCAGTTTAAGGCTGGGCGTATTCCAGTCGGAATATTGGAAAAAATTGAAACGGCGCACTTTGTAAGGGCAATTGTTCGAGCAATAACGGGTGCCCACGCAACGGTTGTAAACCATGTCGTTCAACCCTTCACTGCTGTGAACTGTGGCGCCCACCGGGCACACTTCTTCGCACGGGGCGTTTTCGCACTGCTGGCACAGTACCGGTTGAAAGTACGTTGCGGGGTCCTCCAAATCGCCGGTATAGTAGCGGTCAATACGCAGCCAGTGCATTTCGCGCCCGCGCATCACCTGTTCTTTACCGACAACCGGACTGTTGTTTTCCGCCTGGCACGCAATCACGCAGTTGCCGCACCCCGTACACGCGTTCAAGTCAATGGTCATGCCCCAGGCGTAGCCGGTGTAGGGAACCGATGGATACAGTGAAAACGAAGGCGGCGGAGTCTCCGATTTTTCGGAAGCGAAATTCGGATTGTGTTGATATTCGTCCACTGTAGCGGCGAGCACGATGGGCCGGCCTTCCATGCTGTGGTGATATTGAACGCAGGCCATTTCCTGGCCGTCTCTGGTCTTGCGGATTTGCGCCCCGGATTCGAACCAGGGTAAATCAGCGCGGCGAAGATCAGCTCCGTTGTATCCCACGCCCGTTCCCACACGGCCTGTCTTGGTGCGGCCTTGGCCAATTGTCAGGGTCACACAATCATCGGGGTGGCCCGGAACGATCCACGCCGGTGCGCGCAGCTTACGCTGGTTAATCTCAATTTCAACGATGTCGGCCTTCACCTGGCCGTGTTCGCCGCCAGTGAAAGCGATGGTGTAGGAAAGGTCGAGGCGCTGGGCGGTTGCCGGGCTGATGAGCGCGGCATTGTCCCATGTCAGCCGCGTCATGGGTTGTGGCCATTCCTGCATCCAGCCGTTGTTGGCGAAGCGGCCGTCGTAAACGCTGGGATCCGGCCGGAAAATTATTTCTACCGTACCCTGCAGCGTCCCGTGCGAGGTTGCGGCAGACGCGAGAGATTTGCCCGCATTTTCCCCTGACAATCCAATTGTAATAGCGGGCAGCGCAGAATCGGCCACGATCCCGTCGTTCAGGGACTTCCGCCAGAAATGGTCAAAATCGGCGCCGGAATGCTGAGTTTTCCAATAGTCCTTTACGATGTCGTGGTTACTGCTATCGGGCTTGCCGGCCAGCGCGGCCAGGACTTCGTATGGTGTCTTGGTTTCATACAAGGGCGCGATGAGCGGTTGAATCAAACTGATCGTGCCGTCGTAGGCGCGCGCATCGCCCCATGATTCGAGATAGTGGGTTGCGGGGACGTGCCATTGGCAAAGCTCCGACGTTTCGTTCTGGTAGGAACTCAGGTGCAGCCGCCAGTTGGCCCGCATCAGGCGGTCTTTGAAATCCCAATCGGCGGGGGCGGTGTGCACGGGGTTGCCCCCAAGGATCACCAGCCAATTTACATGGCCGGCGTCCAAGTCCTGCATTAAGCCGCCCAGCGCATCGAATTGATTGACGGGCGCGGCTTCGTACGACTCCGTGCAAGTAACCGTGGATCCTACATTCCCCAGCGCTGCATTGATCGCATGAGCCAGAGCATGAACCGCCGGAGTTTGATATTCCCCGGCGATCACTAGGCACTTTCCCTTGTGCGCCTGTAGATCGCGAGCCACGGCATCGAGCCACTTCGATTGCTGCTGGCTATTAGTGGCTGCGTTAGCCGGTTGGCCGCCGTTGACTCCCGAATCTACGCCAATCCGGCCCGCAATCTCTCGCGCCAGGGTTTCCACACCGCTGGCAGAGGAACCCAGGCGATGGTCAGCTTTCGCGCCAGTGGGCGTGGGGGTGGATTCAATTGCGTAAAGCCGGTTCATCGGCACAGCACCAGGCTCTGGATTTCGGCGCGCGGCAAATTCGCGGGTATAGTGCAACGTGCCGGGGCCGGAGGCTAGAAAGTCCGAGTCCAGCGACAGCACCACATCGGCTTTGTCGAAGTGATAAACCGTATTCACCATGCGCCCAAACGCGAGGTGTGATCCCGCGCGGGAGGCATGGGGGCCACAAGGCTCAAACTGTACCCATTTTGCCTGGGGGAGGGCCGTTAGAAGCCCTTTAATCTGCATGGCCAGGGAAGGCGACGAGATCGTCTCCGTCAGGATCACCAGACCGGCGCCCGCTGAGGCTTTCAGCAAGCTCGATTGAGTGCTGATTTCGGAAAGCAAGCTCGACCACGGGCGAATCTCGCCCAGATACGCAACGGTTTGCGAGCGATCAGGATCATAAAGATCGAGAATTGACGCCTGCGCGTATGCGTCCGTAGCACCCAGGCTGGCTGGGTGGTTGGGATTACCTTCTATTTTGGTGGGCCGCCCTTCGTGGCTTTCCACCAACAGTCCGGTACCCGCCCCGGAAAGCGTGAATGTAGTGGCAAAAAATTTTGGTTTGCCGGGCGTAATTTCCAGCGGCTGAGTCGAGTAGGGAACGATGGTGTCGAGCGGCGGCTTGCTGCAAGCGGTCATCCCGGCGAGGGCGAGGGATGCGCCCATTACCTTGATGAAATTGCGGCGGGTAACCGGATCGCCCCATTCGGAGGCCTGCTTCGGGAACTCGCGATGCAACATTTCCTCGAATTGCGGAGTAGCCGCAATTTCGTCGAGGGCGCGCCAATACTGTGGGCCGGTAGCGCCTTTCAGCCGCTCCCGCACGTCAGCCAAGTCCAGGCGTATCTCTTTTCTCATGACCGAACCTTATGCCTCATCGGTGACACGTCGAGCAACTGGTGATCGCCATGGGCGGACGGATGTGATATTCCCGCGCCAATTTTTCGCCTTCCTCTTGTTGGTTGGCGGGCGGTTGCCAGCCCATGGTGAAAATTTCGCTCTGGGGGCGCAGGTTGGGGATCGGATTGCGATGGCAATTGATGCACCATTCCATTTGCAATGAGGCCACCCGGCGGACCAGCGGCATTTGGTCAACGCGCCCGTGGCAGCTTTCGCAGCCGATGCCCTTGTTCACGTGAATGCTGTGGTTGAAATAAACGTAGTCGGCCACGCGATGGACGCGGTTCCAGATCAGTGGCTGCCCGGAGCGAAAACTCTCGCGGACCGGCTCCAGATAAGGACTGTCGGCATAAAGCTGCGAGTGGCAATTCATGCACGTTTTGGTTGGCGGCACGCCAGCAAAGGCCGACGTTTCCACGGTGGTGTGGCAATAGCGGCAGTCGATTCCATCGTCTCCGACGTGGTGCTTGTGGCTGAATTGGATCGGCTGGGTAACCACCACGTCTCGTCCCGTGTTCCATGCCGACCTTTGTATGCCCAATAGCAGGCCGATTAAAATGACCACACCCAGCAATCCGCCAAAGATGCTGATCCGCGAAATCGTGTTTGTGCTGGGATGAAATATCTGTGCCATTCAGTTTCGCAAGCGGCCGGAGGGCCGGGGAATCCGGAAAACCGCACTAAATTTTTACCGCACAACTGAACTTCTGTAAAGCGCCGCGCCAAATATGTACGGAAATTTAGATGCGATGGGCGTCCTCGAGTGACCGGAACTGTGGCGTGTCGAGCATACGTCGGTCGCTTATCTCATAGATTTTCCCCGCCCATGATTTGGTCATTGCACGAGAGCCGTGCGGTTGTGACTGGACTTCCTTCAGCTGAAATAAGCGTTCGGTGGCGAGTTGGTGGCATTTGCGAATATTCTTCCGTTTCCCTCATTGCGGGCTTGACGGCGTGCGGGTAATATGTGCGCACGGATCCAACACGAGGGGAGCAATACCTGATGCCGAAAGAAAAGCCGAAAGTTAACATCGGCGAAGTGATTCGCACCTACCGCGGAGATCGCGGACTTTCTCAGGGAGACATCGAAAAGCGCACCGGCCTGTTCAGGTGCTACACTTCGCGAGTCGAGAACGGCCACACCGTTCCGGCTATCGAGANNGCCATACCGTGCCCTCGTTGGAAACGCTGGCGAAAATTGCCGAGGCCATGGAAATTAGTCTGGCGGATTTTTTCCCTGGCCTTGACACGCCCCAGGACCGCGAGACACGACGCATTATGGGAGAGCTTTCCCCCGACGAAATCCGCTTTTTGGCCGAAATTCGCCGTTACAGCAACATACTTTCAGAAGACGACAAGAAACTCGTTCTGGCCATGATTCGCAAAATGGCTGAAACACCTTCTTCCAAGACTTCCGCCGTTGTCCACCGGCGCGTTGTAGACTGAGCATCCCTCTCGTAGCGCGATTTAGAACTTTGCCCTCTCGGCTTGCTTGATAGTTAATTCGAGGGACCCGCCGAATATGGCTCCGCGTGCGGCGCAGCCGGCGATTCAAACATACTGCGCGCGATTTCCGCCAGAGTGCCCCCAAGCTGTGACCACAGCCGTCTTTTGAGTGTCCGATAGCTTTGGCTTCCGCTGAAGATATCGCGCACCAACTCGCGAAACGTAGGGCTCCGGCGTAGAAACTGCACCATGCGCGTGGTTACCGCCGCGCCCAGAAACTGCCCGCGAAATAGCACGCGAGCTATTCGAGCCGCAAATTCCAGGTCTTCGGAAAATTCCGTCCACAGTTGCGCGGAATATGCTTCGGGCGCTGCTTGAATTAAAGCCTCCGCCAGCAAATCCCCCGAGCGCAGCGCGTAATAGAGTCCCTCGCCGGTAATGGGGTCGGTGCAGGCCGCTGCATCTCCGGCTAACGCCCAGTTTTTCCCTGCTACACGGCGATGATGGATCGTATCGGCCTCTGGCGCGGGCAGGACATGTGCAAAAAATTGCGCTCCGTGAATGGAGAGACCCTCTTCGTTGACGAACCGTTCCAGATGCTCTCGTAAAGTCTGGCTGGAATATTCCGCCATCTTGCCGCAAATGCCCACCGAAAGGTGATCGGCGCGCGGAAAGGACCACAGATACCCTTCGAATTGCGGCAGAAATTTGATTTTCAGCACATCCTCGCTGGCGGGAATGAAATATCCCACGGTCATTTCCAGGTCCTGCGGACGCAGCGGCGTGGTATCGGGCAGCAGTTGATTGCGCGCTCCTCCCGCCAACACCACAAAATCGCATTTGTGCTCTACTCCTCTGGCGGTCAGGCGCACCCGTTCACCAGGCGTGTCTCCATGAGTGTCCACGGACGCGACTCGCGATTCCACCACCCGGCAGCCCGCTGACGCGGCGCGTTCGAGCAATAACGTGTTCAGCACCTTGCGCGAATAAATAACGATTGGCCGGCCAAGATCGAATTGAACGCGTTGGCTCCTGCCGGATCGATGGCCGGAAATAATCTCCGCCGTGTTGACCTCGCGCTTGGGAAGGGAATTGTCCATGAGAAAGGGGTACTTTTCTATTGCTTTGCGAGTCAGTCCGCCACCGCAGGGTTTTTCCCAGGAGGGACGTTCCTCGAAAATCGTGACATCGTAGCCTGCTCGGGCCAAGCGCTCGCCGCACATCGATCCCGACGGTCCGCCGCCCACTATGGAAATTTCTTTCATTCGCCCCAGTGCCCATCTGGCATGCGAGTCGGCTGCTGCCCTGCCGCACTCACTATTGGCCCGCATAAGCCGCTTTCAATGCACTTCGATGAGTATACCGCAACGCTTTTAGTTCACTTCGCCCGTGTCGCATGGTTCTTGGCCCCAAACAACATATACACGCGTGCTACCATAGTCTTGCGGGCTTTTTATAGGTGTCGCTTAGTTACTCTGGGCAGGCTTAGTTGGGCCGAATTTGTTCGCCAGAAGAATTCATCGAGTTTGCCGGCCAGTCTCACCGCGCTGGACGCGTAGTCGTGTTTACCAACGGCTGTTTTGACCTCCTTCATCCTGGCCATATCCGTCTTTTGGAGCAATCCCGCTCCCTTGGTGATGCCTTGCTTGTCGGGATTAATAGTGACGCCAGTGTTCGCACCCTTAAGGGTGCGGAGCGCCCCATCATGCCCCAAGCTGAGCGCGCTGAATTGCTTGCCGCGCTCGAAGCCGTTGACGTGGTTGCTGTCTTTGATGACCTCACTCCTCAATCTCTGATTGCCGCTGTGTTACCCGCCGTTTTGGTGAAGGGCGGCGATTGGGCTGACGACCAAATTGTGGGTCGCGCCGAGGTGGAAGCGGCGGGTGGTCGCGTAGTTTCTATTCCTCTGCTCCCGGGCTACTCAACCAGTGGATTGGTGGCCCAAATCCGCCAAAAATATTGATGATGGCGTTCATAATTCGCCGGAGGATCACGATTCTGCTATGACTGCGGCCATTTCATGATTGTTCCCATGGTGGCCGAGCTTCTGAGGCGGGTGGAGCGGCTCTCCGCTGTCGAAGAAGCTCTCCATTCTTTAAGAAGTACCGGCTCGGAGCGCTCGCTCTCTGGCCTTTCAGGCGCGGCCAAGCCCCTGATTGTGGCGCTCGCTGTTGCTTCGCTGAATCGGCCGATGATTTGCCTGGTGGATTCCAACCGCCGGGCAGAGGAATTCGCCGAGCCGCTGCGCTTTTTCCTGCGCGCGCTTACTGGCAAACCCGCTAACCGTGTAGCTGTTTTCCCCTCGCGCAATGTACTGCCATATACAGGATTGTCTCCACACGCTGAAATTTCCGCCGCGCGCGGCGTAGCGCTTTGGCGGTGGGCCAGCGGTGAAGCGGACGTGCTTTTGGCGCCAATCGAAGCTGCCATTGGACGGTTGCATTCCGCCGAGCGCTACAGAAACCTCGCCCTTACTCTTTCGCGCGACGACGAAGTCCCTCTGGAAACCCTGCTTGAATTTCTTCGTGACGCGGGCTACGAACGCGGAGAGCTGGTTAATTCCTCGGGACAGTTTGCCCAGCGCGGCGGCATTATAGACATTTTCTCACCGGAGACTGGTCGGCCTGTACGCCTGGAATTGCTCGGCGATTCCATTGAATCCATCCGCGAATTTGATGTGGATTCGCAGCGTTCAATTCGCGCCCTCGAACGGACCACGGTATTGCCGCTTACCGATGTGCCGCAAATTGCTACCTCGCAGACTAATTCTGAGTCGCAGCCCGTCCAGCCATCCGATGATTCAACCGGTTTGCATACTCCAGAGAGTAATGCCGCCTCCCCACCGGGATGGGAGTTTGCGGCTGGCGGTTCGCGGAGGCTTGAATCCAACTTGCTCGCGCTCGTTCACGGCGCCGTGCTGTTCCAGGACGAGCCCTTGTCTCTCGCGGATGCCGCCCAGAACTTTCGCGCGCGCTTGCAGGAAGCCTGGCAGACTGCCGGGGGAGATCCCGGAATTTCTCCGTCGCATTTCGTGCTGGACGGGGCGGAATGGATTTCCACGATCGGCGGCGTGCCACGCCTTAATTTGGAACGATTGGCGCTTGGCGACACTCCGGGACTGGCTGTCCAAACCCAGCCGACCTCGCATTACCACGGCAATGTGGCGGCCTTCATGGGAGAATTGGGCACCCGGGTTGATTCGCGACAGGCAATTCTCATAGCCGCGCCTAGCACCGGTGAATTAGAGCGCCTGGGCGATCTTTGCCGCGAGTATGGGCTGCCATACCGCATTGGCGAACTTGAAGATAGTGCTACTGTCGCGCGGCTAGCCGAGGAAGGCACAGGTGGTGCATCCGCCATTCTTCTGATCAAAGCCCCGGTTCGCGAGGGCGTTGTATTTCCGGAATGTGCCCTGGCGATTCATGGGCTTTCGGATATTTTTGACTGGGAAGCAGTTCCTGTTCCTCCCCGCGGCCAGTCCAATACAGCGGCATTCCTGGGAGATTTCACCGATTTGGCCCCCGGTGATTTCGTGGTTCACGTGGATCACGGCATTGGCCAGTTCACCGGTCTGCGCCAGGTGAACGTTGATGGCGCNNCCGGCGAATTCATGCTGTTGCGTTATGCGGACGATGCTCGCATCTATGTTCCGCTCGCGCGAATGGACCTGATCCAGCGCTATCGCACTTTGGGCGGTCCTCCTCCCACGCTCGACCGCCTGGGCAGCGGCGTGTGGGAAGCGCGAAAATCGCGAGTCCGTAAATCGGTGGATGATCTCGCCGAGCGTTTGCTGGTTCTTTACGCGGATCGCAAGCAAGCCGCCGGACACGCTTTTCCCGCTGATACTCCCTGGCAGGATGAATTCGCCGACGCCTTCGAATTTGAGGAAACACCGGACCAGAAGAAAGCGATTGATGATACCAAACGTGATCTGGCCTCCGATCTACCCATGGATCGCCTGGTGGTTGGCGACGTGGGCTATGGAAAGACGGAAGTCGGGATGCGCGCCGNNACGACCGTGCTCGCCTTCCAGCATTACCAAACCTTCCGCCAGCGCTTCGCGGCATTTCCCGTACGAATCGAAATGCTCAGCCGCTTTCGCAATGCCAGGGAACAGAAGGAAACGCTACGCGCGTTGCAAGCCGGTGAAGTGGATATTGTCATCGGCACTCATCGGTTGATTTCGCGCGACGTGGTCTTTCACAACCTAGGTTTGCTGGTTGTGGACGAAGAGCAGCGCTTCGGCGTGGGCCACAAGGAGCGCATTAAGGAATTGCGAAAAGATGTGGACGTGCTTACGCTTTCCGCCACTCCCATCCCGCGCACGTTGAACATGGCTATGGTAGGCCTGCGCGATATGTCCATGATCGAAACTGCCCCGCGAAATCGCTTGGCGATTCAAACGGTCGTGGCGCCCTTTCAGGAGAATCTGATTCAGCGGGCCATTCAGGCTGAGCTGGCGCGCCAGGGCCAGGTATTTTTCGTCCATAACCGCGTTGAATCCATTGTGTCGCTGGCGGCCATGGTGCAGCGGTTGGTTCCCGCGGCTCGCATTGTTGTCGGGCACGGGCAGATGAAAGAATCCGCCCTCGAAAGCGTGATGATGAAATTCGTGCGTGGTGAATCTGACGTGCTTGTGTCCACGGTCATCATCGAAAATGGCCTAGACATTCCTCGCGCAAATACAATCATTATCAATCGCGCCGACCGCATGGGACTTTCCGAGTTGTATCAGCTTCGCGGACGCGTTGGCCGCTCCGACCAGCCCGCCTACGCCTATCTCCTGGTTCCCGCCGAAGGCTCGCTTTCCTCCATCGCTCGACAACGCCTTGCCGCCCTTAAGGAATTCAGTGAACTGGGCGCCGGCTTTCGCATCGCCGCCTTGGATTTGGAACTGCGCGGCGCGGGAAACCTGCTCGGCCGAGAACAGCATGGTCACGTCGGGGCAGTGGGATTCGACCTCTATTGCCGCATGTTGGAACGTGCAGTCGCCCAGCGCAAGGGCGAGGATGTTGCACCGGAACTTCACACCACGCTTAATCTCGGGCTGGACATCCGCATTCCGCCCTCTTACATCTCAAGTGAAAACCTGCGCATGCGTGTTTACCGACGCATCGCGGGAGTAAGCACTGAACCTGAGCGCGAGGAATTGTCCAGGGAATTGGCTGACCGCTTCGGGCCGCTGCCATCCAGCGTCACTAATCTGCTGGATTATGCCGTGGTGAAATCGCTGGCTGAGAAACTTATGGTTTCGTCCATTGAGCGCCGGGGCGAAGAACTCGCGGTAAAGTTTTACGAGCAGACCACCGTCGCTCCGGAGCATTTGGTGGGGGTAATCCGCAGCCGGCGCGACCTCCGCATGGATCCCGGCGGGGTGCTGTGGCTGAAATGGAAGCAAGGCGGCGCTGGTTTGGTGGGAACGATCAAGGAACTATTGCTGCAACTACAACTGTAGCGATACAATATTCGTGGGGGCTTCATGAAGAAAATTCTCCTTTTGCCGCAATTGATGTTGTTGCCGTTGATTTTGTTGGGTCCTTCGTCCGCGCTGCACGCCCAGGAAAAGGGCACAGTGGTGGAAGAAATCATCGCCCGCGTAAATAACCGCATCATCACCCTCTCCGACATGGAGAAAGCCAAGACCGCTCTGCGCCAGGAAATCAGCCAGGAATGCTCGACGTGTACGCCGGCTCAGATTGAGGACCAATACAACGAGCGCAGCAAGAATCTTTTGCGCGACCTGATTGATCAGGCTTTGTTGTCCGATCGCGCCAAAGACCTTGATATTAAGGTGGATACCGACCTGATCAAGCGCCTCGATGAAGTACGTATCCAAAACAATCTGCCCAGCATGGAAGCCCTGCAGAAGGCTGTGGAATCACAGGGCGGCGACTGGGAAGATTACAAACAGCAGTTGCAGGACAGCCTTCTGACTCAGGCGGTCATTCGGCAGGAGGTTGGTTCGCGCATTCTGGTCTCACACGATGAAGTGAAAAAGTACTACGACGCCCACAAAGCGGAATTTAACCGCCCGGAGCAGGTATCGCTTGCCGAAATTTTCCTTAACACCGATGGCAAGTCGCCTGNNCAACGAATCCGCGATGGCGCGGACTTTAACGAAATGGCCAAGCGCCACTCGGAAGGCACCACTGCGGCGAGTGGAGGGGAACTGGGAGTCTTTGAGCGCGGGCAGTTATCCAAACCGATAGAAGACGCGGTTTTCAGCCTGAAGCAAGGTGGGGTGAGCGATCCGATCCCCTCCAGCAAGGGGCTTGAAATTCTGAAAGTGGAGCAGCATTTTCAGGCCGGCGAACAGCCCTTTGACAAGGTGGAGGGCGAGATTAACGGTAAGCTCTTTAACCAGCAAATGGAGCCGACCTTGCGAAACTACCTGGCGCAATTGCGCGAGGAAAGCTATCTAATCGTCAAAGCCGGCTACGTGGATACCGCGGCGATCAACACCGAAAGCGAAAGCATTCAGGAAGTCTCGCCCACCCCCGACACGCCTACTAAATCCAAAAAGAAGAAAAAGAGCCAGACCCAAGGATGAAACCCATCTATATTACCGATTTGCGGCCGGAACAGGCCGTGAACGAACTCTTCCTGGTTCGCACGCGCGAAACCCGCAGCTCACCCAGGACGAATTCGTCCTGGCTACAACTCGTGCTGGTGGATCGCAGCGGCGCAATCGAAGCGAAAATGTGGGACAACTTCGAAGGCGCTTCGCGAATTGCCGAGCCTCAGCGCGTTGTTCGAATATTTGGACGCACCAAGCTCTACCAAAATCGCTTGGAGATGACTGTGGAACGCGTCACGCCCGTCACTGACGCCGATTTCACTCTAGCCGATTTCGTGGCTCACACCCGTGAGAACGTGGACGACCTTTTTGCCCGCCTCTCGGCTGAGATTCGCGGCATCGCCAATCCGTGGCTGCGGCGGCTCGGCGAAAGCGTTCTGGACGATCCCGAAATCACCCGGAAGTTAAAATGCGCCCCCGCCGCCATGACCATGCATCACGCCTATGTCGGAGGATTGCTCGAGCATATCGTCAGCCTGTGCGGACTGGCCCGTGCCACTGCAAAGCACTATCCCGAAGTGGATTACGACTTGCTGCTTACCGGCGTACTCCTTCACGACATCGGCAAAATCGAAGAGTTGACCAGCGATTGCGCGATCAACTACAGCGACGATGGACGCCTGCTGGGCCATATCACATTGGGCGTAGTCCTTACCCAGCGCAAAATTGCCGCGATTCCCGACTTTCCTCCGCGCCTGATGTCTCTGGTGGAGCACATGATTCTCAGCCATCACGGCAGCCTGGAGTTTGGCGCGCCCGTACTGCCCAGCTTCCGCGAAGCCGTGCTGCTGCATTATCTCGACGATCTCGATTCCAAGATGGCCTCCATTCGGGGCTCGCTCGAAGCGCCCACCGACGGCCATTGGACTTCCCGCAATCCCGCTCTGCGCCGCGAAATGTTACGCACCAGTGACTTCTTGGAAGGGCGGCCGAAGACCTCCCAGTCGGCCTCCGCTGCGGGCGCAGACGCTGATTCAGGATTCAAGCTGTCGTCGCCGGGTGCTCACTCGGGGCAATCTTCGACAAGCAGGAAAACCAACTGAATTGGCCGAGGCCATCGTGAGTAGAACCGCAAGAAATCGGTCCGAGGATCCGCCAGCGAAGGTTTCCTCCACCGCTCCCTATGCTCGTCGGCGTTCGCTGCTTGAGCTTGCTCCGCTTGAACTCGACTGCATGACCACCCTGTGGCCGCTCGGCGAAGGCACCGTCCGTCAGATTCGCGACGGTCTGGCCACCACGCGCCCGCGGGCCTACACCACCATCATGACCATCATGGGCCGTCTGGAGCGCAAGGGGATTGTCGAACGCCGCAAGGCAGNNAGGCAGGGCGCGGTTACGTTTACAAGCCCGCGCTGACTGCCGAACAGGCCCGCAGCCACGCCCTCAAGCAAATGGTCGAAAGCTTCTTCGGCGGCTCTCACGAAGCCATGCTCGCCGAAGTCAACCGCCACTGCGCCGCGCAATCCCCCTCCACCCAAAATAGTAACACCATCGGCGGCGCCGTCTTTGCCGGCCCCCCCTCAAATCTGTCATCTTGAGCGCAGCGAAGGATCTGCATTTGAATTTTGCGATAAGGTTATCCCAAGATGTTTCCCGCTGAATTTCGCATCCGCGATGTAGCGATCCGCCCCGCCACGCTGCTCGCACCAATGGCCGGCGTAACCGACACCGTCTTCCGCCGGGTCATTCGCGGACTGGGCGGCTGCGGCCTGATCATGACCGAGTTCACCAGCTCCGAAGGTCTCGCGCGCGAAGCCGCCCGCACTCTCCACTATCTCGATTTTCAGCCCGATGAACATCCCATCGCCGCGCAGCTTTTTGGCGCGAAGCCCGCAGTCATGGCCGCCGCCGCCGCGCTTGTCCAGGAGCTCGGCTTCGACACCGTGGATATCAACCTCGGCTGTCCCGCGAAAAAAGTGGTCAAATGCGGAGGCTCCGGCTTGTTGCGCGATTTGCCTCTCGTCGCCGAAATCATTCGCGCCGTGCGCGCCGCCGTCACCATCCCTCTCACCATCAAGATTCGTTCCGGCTGGGACGAGTGCAACATCGTCGCCACCGAAGTCGCCCGGCTTGCCGAAGACCTCGGCGTGGAAGCCATCGCCGTCCATCCGCGCACCCGCATACAGGCGCTAACGGGTCTGGCCGATTGGTCCATCATTCGCGACGTGAAACAAGCGGTAAAGATTCCCGTCATCGGCAATGGCGACATTCACTCGCCAATGGACGCCGAGCGCATGGTCGCCGAAACCGGATGCGACGCGGTAATGATTGGCCGCGCCGCTGCCACCAATCCCTGGATTTTCCGTCAAATGGAGCAGTACTTTTTGTTGGATCGTGGAGCAGGGAACGCCGTGCCCGGAAATAATTGTCGCGACGCGTCTCGCCAAGCCATTGGCGCAGCGGCCGTTTATGACGAGCCATCCGAATCCGGCCGCTACGAATTACTCTCTCAATACTTT
This sequence comes from Acidobacteriota bacterium, assembly GCA_003133505.1. GTDB lineage: Bacteria > Acidobacteriota > Terriglobia > Acidiferrales > UBA7541 > PALSA-278. Next base: position 8,427 of record PKXT01000204.1, on the reverse strand, counting down.
CGCAGCCTGATCGAAAGCGGCATGCCCGATGCTCTCGGCAAAATGAAGCACTTCGCCTGCTGGTTCACCCACGGCGTTCACAATGGCGCCCAGCTTCGCCACCTGGTCCATAGCGCGCGCACTCCCGCCGAAGTCCTCGACCGCGTGGACTCCTTCTTCGCAGCCGCCCTCACCGCCGGTTAGTAGCGACGCATTTTCCCTTCAATGCGGCTCCCCCCCATGCAGCCATTTCCCTGGGGCAATCTAGTCTATTGGGTCAGCTTGACCGATGGTTCAGTTAGGAACATAATGCCGCGCGACTTGTTTTCGGCGCATTGGTATTATCGGTAAAGTTTTTGGCTTGTTTTCGCTCGAAGACGGTTACACCGTTCCCCACAATTGCTTGCACGGGAGTCAATAATGAAAGGTCCTTTGGCTTTCGCTGGGGTCCTTCTTTTGAATTTGTCTCTGGCGCTGGTCCCGGCGCGGCCCGCCGGCTTGCCAGCCTATGGCTCACCGTGGCGCCATGATCCGCCCACGGCAAAGATGATTTACCCGGTAATTACGACGATCGACGTGCCGGGAGCCGAGGTAACAGGGCTGAACGGAATTAATTCAGCTGGTGAGATTGCGGGATATTACGGCGCCAGCAGCAATGATCCGCATAAGCATGGTTTCCTGGTCAAAAATGGAGAATTGATACCGCTGGATTATCCCCGCGCCTATGCCACCTTTGCCTATGGGATCAATGATGCGGGGCTGGTGGTGGGATCGGCCGAATTGCAGGGCGGATTTATCGCTGTCGGTTTTACATATGACGGCGCCAGATTCACCACCTTCCGCGATGGACGCCGCCCCGTTACCATTCCCTTCGGCATCAACAATTTCGATGATACCGTCGGAGGCGCCGGCACCCTGGATACTACCAGGGGTTTCGAACAAGTGGGTACGCGCTTCAAGGCGATCAATTTTCCCGGCAATTACGTGTACGCCTACGGGTGCGGGATCAACAACCTGGGTGATATCGTCGGGTTCACGGATAAGGACGCTTATTCGTATATCAACGGACAATTCAACGATCTTGATGTTCCAGGGGCGGACTGGACCCATGCTTGTGGCATCAATGACACTGGCATAATTGTTGGATCCTTCGGGAGCGGAGATCAGTACTCCGGCTTTGCGCTGTTAAGCGGAACCTACTTCGAGTTCAGCTATCCTGGAGCGGCTTTTACGGCCGTATCGGGCGTCAATGATTCTGGAGTAGCCGTGGGACAATACACCTTTGATTATGAAATTTGGCACGGTTTTGTAGCACCCTTGAACCTCGCGTCCACCCCTGAAGAAAGATGATTCTTGATCTTACGCAGTAGCGTAAGATTGTGGTGGCGGCCCGGGGAAAGCAGGTCCGCTAATCCAGGCAACGGTTCCAGGCGGCTTTTACTCTCCTATCCATGGCGTAACCCAGGTGGAACCGGTTGTTTCGTTCATAAACTGTAACAGAAGGTTGGCAACCTTGAACGTACCCATAGCGGTCGGGTGGGTGAAATCCCCCCAGTACTGCGGTTGATTGGTATCGCCTTCGCGGACGTCGAACTGGTCCTGCCCGCAGAGCTTATCTCCCTGGCCATTGCACCAGTTCAGCCCATCGAAAGCCCGGGGAACTTCGCCGCTGGCCCATAGATAAGGGCCCCAATCAAACCACGGCGCTACGGTATAATCCACTTCCCCCGAATAAGGATCGGACGATTGGATCCCGGCGGCTTGATTAATCTGGCCTACGATAATTCTCTGCACCGCAAACCCGCCTTCATAGGCGAAGGGCTCGGGATTTTCGCAGTCGTAGTCTCTGGGGGCGCGGCCATGCTTTTCGCCATTGGCGTAACCTCCATATATCCGGCTGGTAATGAAAACCTGCTGCAGACTTGGGTATCGCGGAGTCAGGTTGCCGACCTCGCAGCACTTGAGGTATCGCACGATGTCGCCCAGATACTCTTCCATTTGATAGGCGTCGGGCAAGGTTACACCCGCCGTGCAGTACAGGTGATTGAGATCGCACAGGGGATATTCGTCCGCCGACTTTAGGAATATCGCCTGGACCTGGGCATCTGTGTATCCGCCCGTATTTCCGTTTCCAGTAGCACTGCCAAGATCGCGTTCTACCCGATCGTAGTTGCACTCAGGATCCATTCTCGGCGGAAACACGTAAGGGCAAGCGTGATTTTCATAGTATCCCGCGGGAGAGGGGTCCCATCTGTTCAGGACCTGACTTTCCAGCGCGCCATTCCAGACGACCACGTTTGGCCCCACCAGCGGGACAGTTGGGCGATAGATTTGATAGAGGAGCGATTCTTGCTTCACGCCGTCATGAGCCTGATTCCAGGGAGGGACGTCCCCCGCATTATTCAGGTTGGGGCACTTGGTTGAGCAGGGCTGCCCCGGTAGATGAACGTAGGCGCCCCAGGCATCCTGGGACCCTCCGCCCATCTCGATGGTGAAATTGCTGAAGCCAATGTACAGAAAGATGATCACTGGCAACGTATCGTCGGTGCAATTCGGGTAATAGATATTGTCCAGCTGAGGCGGAGGGTTGCCGTCCTTGCACAGCGGCGTTATTTTGGCGGCCTGGGTCAGGCCCTGCTGGTAATGGGCCTGCGCCGCCGCGTTTGAGGATGCGCTTTCGCTATTGCCGTAGACGCCGTAGAGACTGATGATGTTGTGATCGGGATCACCGTAGGATTGGCTGGCGCCATCAATCAGCGGGACAGCATGAAAAGAGCCCGACTCCAGCATTACTGCGCTTGTGCACTTCGTGCTGGCGGATCCGGTGTCCTGCGATTCGCCGGGGCACGGTGTAAGATTTTGCGCCTGAGAAGCCGACGCTCCGAGAATTTCACTTAGTAAAAGAGATGATATTAACCATACGGTTCTCATTCAATCCCCTCGTGGTCCATATGGCATGAGGGCTGGGGATGCTGCCTGCCTAACGGACAAGTGTAGTGGCTAGCAAAACTCAATCGAAAGTATATACGCCCTCCCGATGAATTGTCCAAATATCTTCTTGGTATTTGTACTAAGTCTCCAATCCCCACGCAATTCGCCAAAGTTGTTTGCTCATAGAAGGATCTTGATTCCGGCACGAGTTGCGGCAGCCCACAACGCCGCCCATAACAGCGAGGAGGAAGGCACGCTACGGAGGATGGAGACGTTCCCAAATCATACGTTGGTAGGCCGCGCGGCGGGGAATCCCGAGTTCGCGGGCGGCTTGCTTGAGTGCGACCTTTTGGGTGAGGCCAGTCTTCGTCTGAATGGCCAGCACCCACTCGGTTAACGTTACGTGGGGCGGCAACGTCATATTGACATCAGCCCGCGACGGGCCGTTCGATTCATCGCTCCCTGTTTCTGATCCGACGGAGTTGCTCGGGGCCTGTAGAGACCTGTGCTTGAGAGCGGTGACGGGAGCCGGACCGATGAGCACCGTGATTTCGCCGCGGATAGTTCTGTCAGAGGCTGCCCGGCGGCTTTTCATGCGCCGCGCTTCACCCCCAGCCGATTGGGTCTGCACGTCATCGCCAGCCGTTTTATTGCCACCGAGCGCTTTCCCGCTTGGATGTGCGATGAGTTCATCGAGCGAGCCGCGAAGGAACTCCTCGTGTAGCTTGGTGATTTCGCGCGCGATTACAGCGCGCCGATTGCCCAATGTGGCGCGCGCATCTTCGAGCATCGCGGCGATGCGATGCGGCGCTTCATAAAAGATAAGAGTTCTCGGTTCCGTCGCGAGACCAGCAAGTGCGCGGCGGCGCTTGCCCTGCTGCGCGGGGAGAAATCCCGCGAAAAGGAATTCGGTGACCGGCAAACCGGACGCCGCCAGCGCGGCGGTGAGCGCCGATGGCCCAGGCACGGGAACAACCTCGATACCGCGTTCGATGGCCAGCCGCACCAGCCGCTCGCCCGGATCGGACACTAGCGGCATGCCCGCATCGCTGACCAGCGCAACTGTCGAACCTGCCTCCAGTTCAGCCACCAATTCTGGCGCGCGAATGTGCTCATTATGTTCGTGGTAACTAATCAGGCGCTTGCGAATCTCAAAATGGGTGAGAAGCTTCAGGGTGTGGCGCGTGTCTTCACAGGCGATGAGGTCGGCTTCTTTTAATACGCGCAACGCGCGCAAGGTTATGTCTTCGAGGTTGCCGATGGGCGTGCCAACAAGATAAAGGCAACCTGCGCGCGGGGATTCGGCTGGAATGTCTTGCCCGGTAGCGTGAGCCGGCATTTTCGCGAGTCTATCACATGCTCTCGGCCAATCGGCCCGTGTCGAAGTTCATATTGCGCGAATCCGGCCGTGCAAGATGGGGAACTCGCTTTCGCCAAAATGGCTATGGACGACAATTGTAAGAAGGCATACGCTCGGTTGGATTTAACAGCATATTCAAAATATTTCAGGAGACTATGATGAAAATATCGCGGCGTATGGCGTTACTTCTTTCCAGTGCGGTGTTTTTGGTTGCGGCTTGTTCCCAGTCTTTCGCGAAGCAGGCGCAAGGGAAACCTCCCAGCACGCCGGCCGCAATTGTTCTGGAAGCCTGGAATGACGTGGGCAACCGGACTATTGCGATGGCCGAAGACTGGCCGGAATCAAAGTATGGCTATCGCCCGAACGATAAAGTTCGCACGTTCCAACAGGTGTTGTTGCACGTCGCTGGCTCGAATTACTCGCTGGTGAACGCGCTGCGTGGCCAGAAGCTGGGAAATGAAGAGAACGATCCCTCCGTGGCAGCATTCAAGACCAAGGAGCAGACGGTGGAGTTCCTGAATAAGTCTGTTGCCGATGGCGCCGCCACAATTCAGCAGGAAGGTGATGCGGGCGCGCTCATGCATCTGCGCGGCTGGATCGGCTACACGGAACACATGGGCGAGCACTACGGTTTGCTAGTGGGATATTACCGAAACAACGGCGTGGTGCCTCCGGAATCGCGGCCCAAGAAGTAACCGCTACACCGGCATACCGGCCGAAAACAGCAGGGGACTGTGGGCTGCGTGAGACTCGTTTCCTCCGCGCCGCGGGATATCCCTAAAGCATTCCCGGGTTGCGCGATGCGCGAGCTGGTACCAAAGAGTACATACATTACCCATCAATAATCCCTTGCCATGACAACTGGTTCTGTAGTAGATGTCCATACGGTGGAAACCCCGCCCTTCCGCCACTAGTGGGAAATTCGTGTGTTCGTTCGATGGGAAGGGCGGCCAAGGAGCTTGTGGTCTGCCGCATCCGTTTGCGGATGGTCCCTTTGCGATGGCTACGAAACTGATTTCCGGCGACGCCCTCTTCGCACCGGTTGTTCCCGCTCAGGCTGCCGGCATAATCAGCAACAGTCTGGCAACCTCCAGAATGGCAGGCCAGTTTCGCACCACCTTGGATGGCCGCATGGTGGACTGCGATAGCGCGTTTCTTGAGATATTCGGCTTTTCCTCGCGCGCCGAGGCTCTCTCCAGCAGCACGATTGACCTCCACCTCAGCGCCGCCACAAGAAAGAGTCTCATGGCCGAACTGCAGAGGGATGGTCACATTGACGACCGGGAAATTTCCTTCCGACGCAAGGATGGAAGCCCACTAGTCGCCCTGTGCAATTTGGAGCTCGTTCAAAATGAGGATGGCGAGCTGAACGTAGTGCAGGGCAGCATCGTGAACATGACCGATCAGCGGCGCGCCGAGGCGGCTCTGGCGGGAAGCGAATCGGGCCTACGCGTCATGTTCACTGAAAATCCGCTCCCCATGTTTGTTTATGCGCAAGACTCCCTGTGCTTCTTGGCGGTGAACGAGGCCGCCTTGGCGCTTTATGGCTATACGCGTGGGGAATTTCTTACTCTCTGCCTCAACGACGTCAAATCCGCGCGGGCGCTAACTGGATTTGTGGCCGTACCAGGCGGCATGCCAGGCGAGATGGAATTGAAGCATCGCTGCCGCGATGGCCGTGTTTTCGACGTAGAGGTTGCCGCCCGCCCGATAATACTGGACGAACAGGAAGCCATACTGGCCGTGGTGCAGGACGTCACGGCGCGCCGCCGCGCCGACCTGGAAAGGCAGATAACCTACGAAATTATTCGCGGAGTTAATGTAACCAAAGATCTGGATGAATTGTTGAATCTCATTCACGGCGCGTTGAGTCAGGTGCTATACGCCGAGAATTGTTATGTGGCTTTATATGACGCGGCGACGGAGATGTTTCACTTCCAGTTTCACACTGATAAGTATGATGAAGCGCCTCCGCCCCAGCCCCTGGGCCGCGGCCTCACGGCTTACGTGCTTCGCAGCGGAAAGGCCATGCTCGTTCCGCAGGAAGATTTTGACGATCTGGTGGTGAGAGGGGAAGTCGAGTTAATTGGGACTCCATCGCCGGTCTGGATTGGCGTTCCACTTAATACGCCGGCGGCTGCCATCGGCGTGCTGGTTCTGCAGCACTATGAAGATGCAACGGCCTATACAGAGCATGACTTGGAATTCCTCACTTCCGTGGCTAGCCAAATCGCTCTGGCTATCGTGCGAAAGCGTTCCGAGGATGCGCTGCGGTCAAGCGAAGCGCACTTGCGGCTGTTGATCGAGCAACTTCCCGCTGTTCTGTGCACCGTGGATGCCAACATGCGGTTTACATCGTCGGTTGGCTCTGGATTGGCGCGTCTGGGCCAGCGCCCCAATCAGGTAGTGGGCATGTCACTCTACGAATACTTTCAGACCGATGATGATACATTTCTACCCATCGCGGCCCATCACCGGGCAATGGCCGGGGAGTCCGTCACATTTCATATGGACTTTGGGGCAGGGTCATACACGTGCCATGCCGAGCCACTCCGAGGTGGCAACAACCACACCGTTGGTGCGATCTGCATGATGCTAGATGTTACCGATCGCAGACAACTGGAGGCACAACTTCGCCAAGCTCAAAAAATGGAGGCTATAGGGCGCTTGGCGGGCGGCATCGCCCACGATTTTAATAATTTGTTGATGGTAATTTTGGGTTACAGCGACCTTTTGTTGGAAGGGCTCAAAGGCCGCGAGTCCCTTCTCCACAGCGCCGAACAGATACAGGCCGCCGCCGACCGCGCATCCGTGCTCACCCGGCAGTTGCTGGCCTTCAGCCGCAAGCAGGTACTTGCTCCTACCGTCCTCAATTTGCACGCCGTAATTTCGGAAATGCAGGGGATGCTTCGTCGGCTGGTAGGCGAGGATGTGCAAATCGTGACCGCCTCGCGGCCGGATCTGTGGAGCGTGCGCGCCGACCGCAACCAGCTCGAACAGGTAATTATGAATTTGGCGGTCAACGCCCGTGACGCCATGCCTCGTGGCGGAAAGCTTACGATTGAGACCGCCAATATAGTTTTTGATGAAACCCATTCCACCGAACGCGGTGTAATCAGGCGAGGGGATTATGTCGTATTGGTGGTCACCGATTCAGGAGTGGGCATTGTTCCCGAGATTCAGGGCCGCATTTTTGAGCCTTTTTTTACCACCAAGGAACAGGGACGCGGCACGGGCCTGGGCCTCGCCATCGTCNNCTGCGAAATTCCCCACGATGTGAGCTTGGATAATGTCTCGACCGCATATCCCTTGGCTGGCCAGCCTTCCGAAACCATCCTTTTGGTCGAGGATGAAGATGGCGTAAGGGAACTGACTCGCAGCATCCTCCGAAATAACGGCTATTTTGTAATCGCGGCGGCAAGCGCGGTGGAGGCCCTGGAAGCCTCTCGAAATCATTTGGGCTCCATCCATCTGGTTCTAACAGACGTGGTTATGCCCGGCGGAAGCGGACGGGAGTTGGCCGAAAAGCTTTTAGTGGAGAGGCCCGAAGCGCGGATATTGTACATGTCTGGATATGCCGATCAATCCGTGCTTGACCAGGGATTACTGGACGCCGGGGTTTCCCTCCTACAGAAGCCATTTACCGCTTCCACGCTGATGAAGCGAATTCGGGGAGTATTGGACTGTCCCCAATATCAATAAATCTGTCGGCAAATATGCACAGCCAGACCAAAGGCCGCGACCGCGTTGGAATATGGATTGAGGTAAGAATTAAAAAGCCCGGCAGACCTGATGGGAGGTTGGCTCCGGGGCCTGGANNCTCCAAAGGCTGGCGTGCTACCGATTGCACCACCCCGGATCGGCGCGCCATCCAGATTAGGCTATCTGGGCGTGCGCCGCAAGCGGCTTTCCGGGCACCTCATTGATCCGAACAGCCCTGCAGACGTTTCCAGAATTTGTGGGCGTGTGACAATACTGGCAGGCTAAGGATATCTCTCCACCGCCGTCCGTGCGGGACGAGGGGTTTATTTTTGTTGGGTTGGGTGGCGAATCTTCGCGTGGATCCGGCAACTAGGGCGTTTGCTGGCGTCCAGCTATTCTGCTACGCTCAATCCGGGTTGTTGAGGGCGAATTCCGGAGAGGTGTCCGAGCGGTTT
>PKXT01000083.1 GCA_003133505.1 Acidobacteriota bacterium | reverse complement strand
CGGCTGGTTTTTCGACCCTGCCGGTTGGCAGACGACATAAACCGATCGTCTGCCCCACCGAAACAACACTTAAGTGAACAGTATTGATGTCAGGGGTGGAAAGAGTACCATGGGATCTGGTACTAGCTAGTCGCCGCAACGTCAGCGGGCGGAGTATCCTTAACTTATTTGGCTTCAGGCTGCCAACGCGGCTATGATGCGGGTTTTGCCCGGTCCACGGCTTGGCCTGTCGCACGCAACAAAAAAATTAAACATTCGGGAAAATTATGAGATCAAAGAATAAAGTCGAATTGAACACCCCTTACGGCGGCGCATTGGTCGACCTGCTGGTCAAAGGCAGCGAGCGCGACGATTTGGCGCGCCGCGCCGGCGAAGGCCCCACGCTGCAACTGTCGCCCCGCAGTCTGTGCGACCTCGAATTGTTGGCCTTCGGCGGGTTCTCCCCGCTCGACCGCTTCATGGGCAAGGCCGATTACGACAACGTGCTGAACAACATGCGGCTGGCGAATGGGCTGATCTGGTCTATTCCCATCACCCTTCCCGTTGCCAAACTGGACGGCATTCACGAAGGGCAGGAGATCGCCCTGCGCAACGCCAATAACAACCTGATTGCCTGGATGCGCGTGGAGGAGATCTTCGAAGCCGATCCGCATGAAGAGGCGGCCAAGGGCTTGGGATGTTCCGATGAAGAGCACCCCACCTATCGCGAGATGCTCTCCTGGGGCAAGTTCCGCCTCGCCGGGCCGCTCAAAGTGCTCGAGATGCCACAGCATTTCGATTTTCCGGAATTGCGCCGCACTCCCGTCGAAGTGCGCGAACTGCTGTCCCACATGGGCAATTCCGACGTGGTGGCCTTCCAGACCCGCAACCCCATGCACCGCGCCCACGAAGAGCTCACCAAGCGTGCCGCGCAGGAATCCGGCGCCAACCTGCTGCTCAACCCGGTGGTCGGCATGACCAAGCCCGGCGATGTGGAATATTACGTTCGCGTCCGTTGCTATCAGGCATTGCTTGACCGTTATCCGAAGGATTCCGCGCGCCTGGCGCTGCTGCCGCTGGCGATGCGCATGGGAGGACCGCGTGAAGCCCTGTGGCACGCGTTGATCCGCAAGAATCATGGTTGCACGCATTTTATCGTCGGAAGGGATCACGCCGGACCTGGCAATGACAGTGATGGTAAACCGTTTTACGGACCTTATGAAGCGCAGGAGCTTCTCACCAAGTTCCAGAGTGAGATCGGAATTCAAATGGTGCCGTTCCAGATGATGGTCTATCTGGAAGACGAGGACCGTTATATTCCGCAAAATGAAGTGAAGCCAGGAGCACGCGTGCTGGATATTTCGGGTACGGAGCTCCGTCGGCGGTTGAACGAAGGCCGGGACTTGCCCGGATGGTTCACATTTCCGGACGTGGCGGCGGAATTGCGGCGCAGTTATCCTCCTCGCGATCAGCAGGGATTTACGGTGTTTTTCTCGGGACTTTCCGGCTCTGGAAAATCCACTATCGCCAATGTCCTGCGGACAAAATGTCTGGAGATGGGGGGCCGGCCAGTAACGTTGCTGGATGGCGACCTGGTTCGCAAGAATTTATCCTCGGAACTGGGCTTTTCGCGTGAACATCGCGATTTGAATATCCGGCGAATTGGTTATGTCGCGTCGGAGATTACCAAGAACGGTGGAATTGCGATTTGCGCTCCGATCGCCCCATATGATGCCCTTCGAAAGGAAATTCGCTCCTCCATCCAGAGCGGCGGTGGATTTATTCTGGTTTATCTGGAAACTCCGCTGGACGTTTGCGAAGGACGTGATCGCAAGGGCCTCTATGCCAAGGCGCGCGCCGGTCTGGTGCAGCAATTCACCGGGATTTCGGATCCTTACGAGGAACCCACCGACGCGGACGTTGTGATTAACACCAGCGAGGTTTCGCCCGAGGAAGCGGCCCAGCAAATCTTCCTGCATTTGGAGAAAGAGGGCTATATCGGAATGAATTCCGCCACTCGCGCGGACTAAGAGCCACAGTCCGGGGCGGATTTAGGCATTGCCCTAAGTCCGCGTCCATATCCAACAAGCGCGAGGACAAGGTGCCTCCAGAATGTCCGACCACGACAGCCGGGAAATCATGGCCAGGATTCAAGCTGCGCTGGCAGCAGCGGTGGAAGCCATCCGCCCGTTTGTACCGGGCAGGGTGGCTGCCGACCAGAAATCCGGCGGGCGGGGACCCGTGACATTGGCCGATACCGCAGCCGACAAGGTCCTGCATGAGATATTGCTTCGCGATGGCGAAGGCTGGCTATCCGAAGAGAGCGCCGACGATTTTTCGCGCCTGTCGATCGGAAGGGTATGGGTGGTTGACCCCCTGGATGGCACCAAGGAATTCGTGGAGGGCATTCCGGAGTGGAGCATATCGGTTGGTTTGGTGGAAGACGGGCGCCCCATTGCTGGAGGAATTTGCAACCCCGCGACCAATGAAACTTTTCTGGGATCTCGAGAGACGGGGGTCACGCTGAATGGTTGCCAAGTTGGGATGGGCACCCGCACGAAGCTGGCTGGCGCAACCGTGCTGGCCAGCCGCAGCGAGATTCGCCGGGGCGAGTGGAAGACCTTCGAAAATGACGGTTTTCAGATCACGCCGGTTGGTTCCGTAGCCTACAAGTTCGCGATGGTTGCCGGAGGATTAGCCGATGCCACCTGGACGCTGTGCCCTAAGAATGAATGGGACGTGGCTGCGGGGGTGGCGCTGGTGGAAGCCGGTGGCGGCATCGTCCGAACTATTGAAGACCAGCCAGTTTTGTTTAACCGCAAGACCACACTGTATCCGGGATTGGTAGCCTGTGGCGCGGGTCTTTTCCCCGAGGTTCAGAGCCACCTCAAGTTGCCGATAAAGACACCCGAGAGCGTTAATCACCGCCAATAGGCTTTTCGCCCCATTCTACTTTGTTTATCATCTATAAACGGTAGATAATGGTGGCTATTGCCGACAGGCGACCCCTTTGTCCAACCAACTTCAAAGCTCTGTCATCGCGATCGTACAGTAGGACTTGTTTTCTGGTGCTGGGGACCCGGAGGCCCCTGAACGCAAAGATTCTATGAAATCCAAGGTTCAGACAGATCGCTGCATACATGAACTGGTGAGCCAGAAGGCGAGAGCATTGCCCGATGCGTTGGCGGTATCGGGGTTTGGCCGCGAGCTTTCCTATCAAGATCTGGAGTTGCGGTCGAATCGCCTGGCGAACCTGCTGCGCGAAAAGGACGTAGGACTGGAAACTTGCGTGGGACTCTGGGCGAACCGTTCTCCAGAGCTCATTGTGGCGGCGTTGGCCATCCTGAAGTGCGGTGGCGTGTATGTCCCGCTCNNTGTCGTGGCGCAGCCTGAAACCGCGAGAATGTTGCCAGCGGGCGATTGGGAAACTGTAGTCGTGGATCCACGAGCAGGCGATTTGGCCACATATTCATCGGCTGGACCAAGCGTCAGCGTGACAGCGGACAACCTGGCGTATGTGATTTACACTTCGGGATCAACGGGGCGGCCAAAAGGCGTTGAAATTTCGCATGCAAGCTTGCTGAATCTGGTTTGCTGGCATCAGCAAGCGTTTCAGGTGACAGCAGAAGATCGCGCCACGCTGCTAACCAGCCCGGGATTCGACGCCGCAGTCTGGGAAACCTGGCCATACCTGGCGGCCGGCGCAAGCCTCCATCTTCCGGAAGAATCCGCCCGCGTGTCACCGGAAATTCTCCGCGACTGGCTCGTGGATAATGGCATTACGATCAGCTTTGCGCCGACCGTAATTGCGGAGCGGTTGTTGCGGTTGTCGTGGCCTGAAAGAACGGCATTGCGGCGGTTGCTGACGGGAGCGGACACTCTGAGTAGCCGGCCCCCGTCGAACCTCCCTTTTAGGTTTTTTAACAACTACGGGCCCACGGAATGCACTGTGGCAGCCACTTCGGGCGAAGTCACGCCGGGGAATGATCCGGGGAACGGGAACGGCGAGCCGCCTTCGATTGGCCGTCCCATTGGCAATACCGAGGCGTGGATTCTCGATTCCGATCTTCGGCCCGTCGAGGATGGGATTCCCGGTGAATTGTGCATTTCGGGCGCCGGACTTGCACGGGGTTACCGAAATCGTCCTGATCTGACAGCAGAGCGGTTCGTGCCGAATCCGTCGGATGGGGGAAGACGCATATACCGGACGGGGGATCGAGCTCGTCGNNAGATCAAAATCCGCGGTTTCCGAATTGAGCCGGCCGAGATCGTCATGGCGCTGAACCGATATCCGGGTGTTACAGAGAGCGCGGTAATTGCGCGCGAGGAAATTCCCGGCGAGAAACGCCTGGTAGCCTACATTGTTCCCGCGCCTAGCGCGGCGGTAACTGAATCCGCGCTGACAGTTTATTTGCGCGAGACATTACCGGAATACATGATTCCAACGGCATTTGTTTCTCTGGACGCGCTTCCGCTGACTTCCCACGGGAAGCTCGATCGCGAGGCGCTGCCGACGTTGGTCTCGGCGATATCTCAGGAAGGACGGGAATACATTGCGCCCCGCACGCCGGTGGAAGAGCGGCTGGCCGCGATTCTAGGCTCCCTGATGGGGCTGGAGCGGGTGAGCATTCACGAGAACTTCTTTCTTCTCGGCGGACATTCGCTTCTTGGCACGCAGGTGATTGCGCGCGCTCGCGACGCGTTTGGCATCGAACTTCCCCTGCGCAGCCTGTTTGACGCGCCTACGGTTGCCGATCTCTCCAGCGAGATCGAGAGGCTCATCCTGAAGAAGCTGGAAATGACAGCTCACCCGGACAAATCTCACGTACAATCCGTGTAGCATGGAGTGCGAATGCCCACGTTGAAATCCGTGCCCTCTTCGGCTACCTCGCCGCACCAATCTGATTCTTCGCTTAGCTTGTTTGGACTGCTTAATCCCGAAATCCTGGCCAATCCATATCCTCTATTCGCCCGCCTGCGCCAGGAAGATCCGGTTCACTGGGATCCCTATTTGCATGCCTGGGTGGTAACCCGATACGCCGACGTAGTGACTGTTTTGTACGGCTTTTCGGCTGATCGGACACCTACTCCCGACCAGCTCGCCGCGTTGGGCCTTGAGCGCCTGAGCCCGATAGCGCGAGTCATGGTAAAGCAGATGCTGTTTATGGATCCGCCCGACCACACGCGACTGCGGGGACTGGCATCGTATGCGTTTACGCCTCGGCGGGTGGAAGTCCTGCGGGAACACATCGGCGAAATTACCGATCGCCTTCTTGCCGAGATGGAACCGCGAGGTGAGGCGGATATCATCCGCGATCTGGCCGAACCACTGCCGGCGATTGTGACCGCTGAGATGCTGGGCGTACCGGTGGACGACCATCATCTTTTAAAGGGCTGGTCGGCGGATTTTGCGGAGATGCTAGGCAATTTCCAACACAACCCCGATCGCATCGCGCGGGTTTTGAAGACTGTGGAGGAGATGACAGGGTACTTTCGCGAGCGGATCGCCGAAATGCGCATACATCCACGCGAAGGATTTATTCATTCGCTGCTCACTGCGGAAATGGATGGCGACCGGTTAAGCGATGAAGAGGTAGTGGCTAACAGCATTGTGACCATGGTGGGAGGGCAGGAAACGACCACGAATCTGATTGGCAATGGACTTCTAACTCTGTTGCGGCATCCTGAGGAATTCGCCCGTCTGCGTGGGGACCTTTCTCTTATTCCTTCCGCAGTGGAGGAAATGCTGCGTTTTGAACCTCCCAGCCAGCACACTGCGCGGCTGGCTCCTCACGATACCGAACTGCACGGCAGACTGATTCAAAAGCGTCAGGCTGTAATCGCTGTGATGGCGGCGGGGAACCGCGACCCAGAGCGATTCGCGGAGCCGGATCGATTCGACATTAGCCGGCCCGACAACCGGCATCTCGCGTTTGGCTGGGCAGCGCATTTCTGTTTTGGAGCGCCCCTGGCTCGCATCGAAGGGCAGGCGGCGATCGAGGCTATATGCCGGCGGCTTCACAATGTGAGGCTCGCGGATGACGCGCCATTAACTTGGCGAACCAATCTCGGTTTACGGGGACTCACGTCTCTGCCGGTGGAGTTTGATCCGGTGAATCGCGCGCATCCCAGCGAGCATTCCCCGTTGAAATCAAGCGGGCTATCGGGGTCGTCGGGGCGAGCGCCGGCATGACCGGCGGCAAAGAAAGTGGGCCCGCCTTGGCGCCACCTCCGTCGGTGACATCGAGTGCGCCCATGACCAATGAGCAACGGGCGCAGTTAGAGAGCTATCTCCGGGACCGGCCCACCGGCGAAATGGTCGCGGGCGCAATCCAACCGCGACATGCCACCGGGCGTATTCCACTCTCTTTTGCCCAGCAGCAGGTCTGGCTACATTCCCAGCTCGCTCCCGATCTTCCGGTATATCACGAGACAATGACCATCCGCCGCCAGGGCCCTCTGGATGCGGCGGTATTGGAGCGGGCCTTCAATGAAATTGTGCGCCGTCATGAGGCGTGGCGGACCACTGTGGATGTTGTGGATGGCGAGCCCGCGCAGGTGGTTCACTCTCCTTTTCGGTTCAGCCTGCCGGTGCGCGATTTTACCGATCTTCCACTTGGCAGGAGGGAGGCGGCGGCATTGCGGCTGGCCACGGACGAAGCTCGCCGGCCGTTTAATCTTAAGAAGGGTCCCCTATTTCGAGCGCTGCTTTGCCGTTTAGGGCCGGAAGATTACCGCATCTATTTGACCTTCCACCACATCATTTTCGATGGCATCTCCGGCTATCGAATTTTCTGGAGTGAGCTCAAGACCCTCTACGCGGCATTTCTTGCTGCTCAGCCTTCGCCATTGCCCGAACCGGTACTCCAATACACGGATTTCGCGCTTTGGCAGCGGCAGTGGATCGCCGAAGGCGGCGCTCAAACCCAGATGGACTATTGGCAGGATCGTTTGCGGGACAACCCTGCTCCGCTGGAGCTTTCCACGGCCAAATCGCGCGTGCCGGTGGAAACATTTCGTGGGGCTCTCTACCGTCTGCATTTTTCGGCGGGTCTTTCCGAAGAAATTGCCGCACTCAGCCGCCGGGAAGGCGCAACCCCGTTCATGACCCTGCTAGCGGCATTCCAGGCGCTGCTGCAGCGTTACACGTCTCGGGAAGAGTTCACCATAGGAACGATTAATTCGGGCCGCAGCCGTTCGGAGCTGGAAAACGTATTTGGTTGCTTCCAAAATCCGGTGGTTTTGCGGGCCTGCCTCAAAGGGAATCCGACCTTTCGCGAATTGCTGAAGCGGTGCCGGGAAGCAACTTTGGAGGCCATCTCCAACGGCGACGTTCCCTTCGAGGCGCTGGTGCAGGAACTGCACGTCCCCCACGATCCCAGCCGCAATCCGCTTTTTCAGATGCTATTTACCGTGGTGCCCGCGCTGCCTGAGGATGACTCGGGGTGGCACATCACCCAATTGGATGTAGAAACGGGAACGTCGAAATTTGATTTGTACCTGGAGCTCGATGAACAGCTCTCGGGCATCAGCGGCCGTTTCGTGTATAGCACCGATCTCTTCAGCGAAGAAACAATCGCGCGCATGGCCGGGCACCTGGAAACGCTGCTCACCGGGGTGATTGAGAACCCGGATGCGCCCCTCTCGGAATTGCCCCTGCTTACCCATGGGGAGCGGCGCGAATTGCTGGTCCAGTGGAACGACACGCGGCGCGATTATCCGCGGGATCGCCCAGTCCATCGGATATTTGAGGATCAAGCGGACCGGCAGCCGGAAAGGTTGGCGGTGGTATCCGGCAACGCTCAACTGACCTATGGCGAGTTGGACCAGCGCGCCAACCAATTCGCCCACCGGCTTCGTGATTTGGGCGTTGCCCGGGGCGATCTGGTCGGAATTCTGCTGGAGCGCCACACTGATCTAATTGCCGCCCTGCTGGGGGTTTTAAAAGCTGGAGGCGCGTACCTTCCACTGGATGCTGAATTTCCGCCCGAGCGGCTGGCCCTCCTAATCCGCGACAGCAACGCTAAAGTGGTGGTAACCCAGACCACTCTTAAACGGAGGCTTCCTCCGGGAATGAAGGTAATTTCCGTGCAAGAGGACGCATCCATCTTAGAAGCCTGTCCGCGGGAACGGCTGGAAACCACGAATAGCGCTGAAGATACGGCCTATGTAATTTACACCTCCGGCTCGACGGGTATGCCGAAGGGTGTCGAAGTCCGCCATCGCGGTATTGTGCGTTTATTGTTTGGAGTGGATTATGCGCAACTGGGTCCCGAACAGGTATTTTTGCAGCTTGCGCCGCTAAGCTTCGATGCGTCTACGTTTGAGATCTGGGGACCATTGCTACATGGCGGACGATGCGTGTTATTTCCGGAACGCATGGCCACAATTACCGGTCTGGGGGATGCGCTCCGCAGTAATAAGGTGAACATCCTGTGGCTCACTTCATCGCTCTTTAATTCAGTAATTGATCATAATCCGCGGGCCCTTCGCGAAGTAAAACAACTGCTGATTGGAGGGGAAGCTCTATCCGCCCCACACGTTCGCTATGCCCTGGAAGCGCTACCAGAAACACATATCATCAACGGTTATGGTCCTACGGAAGGTACAACGTTTACCTGTTGCTACCCGATCGTTCCGCTGGAGATAGCAAAGGCGGCCTCAATTCCCATCGGTAAGCCGATTGGCAATACGCGCGTCTATATTCTTGATCCGCACCAGCAGCCCGTTCCCGTGGGTGTTGCGGGGGAATTGTACATCGGGGGCGATGGCGTTGCCCGGGGTTACATAAATGATTCCCGGCTCACTAAAGAACGATTTCTGCCCGATTCCTTTTCCGATGATCCGGGGGATCGCCTGTACCGTTCAGGGGACATTGGCTTTTACCGTCCGGATGGCAATATTGAATTTCTGGGCCGCGGCGACGATCAGGTGAAAATCCGGGGCCGCCGTATAGAGCCGGGCGAAATAGAAGCGGCTTTGAAAGCGATCCGCATCGTCAGAGATGCGGCTGTTGTGATCCGTGAGGAACCCTCGGGAGATAGGCGCCTGGTGGCTTACTGGGTTCCTTTGACTGGCGCACGTGACGACGATAGCGTTGGAATGGTTCGGACAGAGCTATGCCGCGTGCTGCCTGAGTACATGATTCCCGCGGTTTTCATCAAGCTGGAAGAGCTGCCTCTTACACCAAATGGCAAAGTGGACCGTCGGCGCCTTCCCGCTCCGGAAGGTCGCGACCAGGATCTGGCCCGGGCCTTTAAGCGGCCCAAGGGCGAGGTGGAATCCAGGCTCCTGAGGATATGGGAGAGCGTACTAAACGGCGGCCCTATAAGCGTGGACGAGGATTTCTTCGCCATGGGGGGACATTCGCTGCTGGCCGTTCGCCTAATGGATCGCACAGAGCGCCTGATGGGACGGCGGCTGCCATTGTCGGCCCTGTTCCAGGCCCCCACCGTGGAGCGGATGGCCGCGCTGCTGATGGAGGAAGGTTCAACCTCTTCGTGGGAATGCCTGATTCCGATCGAGCCGCGAGGAAGCCGCCCGCCCTTGTTTTGCATTCACGGAGTGGGCGGTACGCTGCTTAGGCTTGGGGAACTGGCGCGATTGTTGGGCGACGATCAACCCGTGTATGGATTAGAGGCGCGTGGCCTGGATGGGAAGAGCCGGCCTCTGGATCACATTCAACGGATGGCCGAATTGTATATCAAGGAGATTCGGAGTTTGCAGCCGGAAGGTCCTTATTACCTGTGTGGCCTTTCGTTTGGCGGGGTCGTGGCTTTTGAAATGGCCCAGCAGCTCCTTGCCGAGGGACAGAAAGTCGGCGTACTGGCGCTCTTTGATACGTTTCCCGGTCAGGTTGAGACGCGGATAGCGCTGTTCCGCAAGTTTTTGGGCTTTTCACGCGCCGACAAGATTCATTACGCGTGGGGGAAGGCGACGCGACTTATTCGGAGGGCCCGGCGGTTGCCCCAGAACCTAAGGCTGCCGAAGCCCTTGAAGGATGTGAAGCGGGCTTGCCATCTTGCAGCGTTACGTTACGTGCCGTGCACTTATGCTGGACCGGTAACGCTGTTTCGAGCCCGGGAGCGTGATTTGCGCGGATTCGATGATCCAAAAGCAGGCTGGGAAGAATGGGCGCGCGGAGGGCTGGAGATTCACAACGTAGCGGGCAATCATCTGAGCATAATGGCTTACCCCAACGTGCAATTCCTG
>PKXT01000140.1:404-4244 GCA_003133505.1 Acidobacteriota bacterium | reverse complement strand
ATAGGGGAGGGACCCGTCCGTCCCATCGAAGCTGTGGAGGGTTGTCAGATTGCCATCCGGTGTGATACTGAAGACTGTGCCATTACCGTTGGTCCCGCCATAGACCGTCGTGCCGTAGAACTTCCCATCGCTGTCTTGGACGAGGGCTCCATATAGAATCTCGCCGTCCGCGACGTTGAAATCATGTAACGTCATCAGCGTGCCACTTGGAGTGATNNCGTAGAAGTTTCCGTCGGTGCCCTGGGCCAGCCCCGCGTAGGGGGAAGCGCCGTCGCCGGTCATCCCGAAGCTGTACAGCAGGGTGAAAATCGGTGCGGGCGGCCCATCCCCAGTTGTCTGCGCAGGCAAAGCGATTGCTGCCGTTGTGCACAGTAGAAAGACGCCGCACACACTTCTCGCCCATTTGAGTTTGCCCATGTTTGCTTCCTCGCCGAATACGCGGCTTTCGGCTGTGATTGTGAGTGTGCCCTGAGCCTACTGCCGGGGTTCGGCCCTGTTAATGGGCATCCATATGTCAATACGGTTCATTGTGCGCCACCGCACCGCTCCGTCGCTGCGCTTCTCGCGCTATCGCGGCGGGACGCCGAGCGCTGGGCTCTACGGATGCACACGGAAGGGCACGTTGCTCGAAAGCGTGCCGCCGGGCGTTATGACCTTTACCGTCCCAGTGGTCGCGCCTGTGGGCACCGAGGTGGTGATTTCGGAAGCCGAGACGACCGTGAACGTAGCCGCAATACCATGAAACGTGACTTTGGTCGAACCGGTCAGGCCTGTTCCCAGAATTGTGACGGCCACTCCCACCGCACCGGAAGTCGGCAGTGTCTCCACAAATGGACCCAGGCCCACAGAAAGGTTGAAGACCGTGCCGCAATTGCCTGCCGGGCAACTATTCGCTCCACCTTCGAATGTTGTTCCATAGAATGTCCCATCGGTCCCCTGCGCTATCCCTCCTGCGGGTCGTTCGCCGTCTGGGCCATAGAATTTGTGTAAGGTCGTCAGCTCACCGCCCGATGTAATGTTGAAGGCAGTGCCACAGCCGCCAGACGCGCAGTAATCCCCACCGCCCAACGTGGTCCCATAGAATTTGCCGTCAATACCCCGAACCAGCCCTGCCATGGGGTAGGCGCCGTCCGTGTCCTCGAAACTGTGCAGCGTCGTCAGCGTTCCACCTGGGGTAATCCTAAAGACGGTGCCGCAGCCGCCACCGCAATAGTTGTCCCCGCCCGCGGGCGTTGTCCCATAGAACGTGCCATCAGTGTCCTGGACCAGTGCGGCCTGCGGGTAATAGCCGTCCGCTCCAAAGCTGTGCAGAGTCGCCAGCGTGCCGCTTGCTGAGATACTAAAGACCGTCCCGCAGCCATATTCACACGTGTCGTTGGCTCCGCCCCCAGATGTGGTACCATAAAATTTGCCGTCAATGCCCTGGACTAGTCCCGCCTGGGAGTATCGGCCGTCAGGCCCGTGGAAGTTGTGTAAAGTGGTCAGCGTGCCGCTTGGGGTGATGCTGAAGACCGTGCCACGGTCGTTGGTCCCGCCCGCATACGTTGTCCCGTAGAACTTCCCATTGGTCGCTTGCACCAATCCCCCGAATACGCCACTGCCATCCGTATCGTCGAAACTATGCAGCGTCGTCAGCGTGCCGCTTTCGGTAATGCTGAAGATCGTCCCCACGTTGCCGGCCCCTCCGCTGCTCGTTGTCCCGTAGAGCTTCCCATCGGTACCCTGGATCAGCCCCGCAGTGGGGATGCTACCGTCCGTACCATCGAAGCTGTGTAGGGTCGTCAGTGTGCCACCTGCTGTGATGCTGAAGACCGTGCCATCGCCGTAGATCCCACC
This sequence comes from Acidobacteriota bacterium, assembly GCA_003133505.1. Lineage (GTDB taxonomy): Bacteria > Acidobacteriota > Terriglobia > Acidiferrales > UBA7541 > PALSA-278. The sequence goes on along the minus strand of PKXT01000140.1, from coordinate 2,408 downwards.
CCCAGTCGTTGTGCCGTAGAAGTTCCCATCAGTGCCCTGGACCAGCCCCGCGAGGAGGTAGGAGCCGTCACTGTTGTCGAAGCTGTGCAGAGTGGTGAATGTCTGTGCAGGCAGGGCAACCCCGGTCGTTGCGCACAGTAGCAAGAGGGCGCAGGCTTTCTTCATCCAGTTAAGTTTGTCCATGTTTGTTTCCTCGCCGCACCCGCGGCTTTCGGGCTTTGATTGTAAGTCCATGCGGAGCGTACTACCCCTGTTCGGCCTCGTCAATAACAATGTGCTCGTCTATACGGGCCAAGCGCGGGGTTCATCCTGCCTGCCGAATTTTGCAGACGCCTTCACAAAACACTTGTTTAATGAAGGCTCAAAAGCACGAAAGCCGCCGTGCAGAATCAGTCACTTGCGGCGGCCCTGGCGATGGGGTTTTTTGAACGGCTGCGACCGGTAGCGAAGACCGAGCCTACGGAGATGCCCAAGTCCTGGGCGATGTGTCGCCACGAAAGGCCCTTGGCGCGGAGACCGGCAATCCTTGCGGCATCCACGGCGATTCGCGGGCGGCCCAGCGTCTTACCCTTGGCGCGCGCGTTGCGCAGACCGGCGCGTACGCGTTCCACGATCAGGCTGCGTTCGAGTTCGGCCACGGCGCCCAAGACGGTAAAGACCATTTTCCCTGCAGGGGTGGACGTGTCCATTTGCTNNCCACGTATTCGCCCGCAATCCGCCAGCCGCACGACCAAAACACCTCGAACGGACTTGCACCGTGGCGAACAACCAGGGACGCTCTGGCCGGCCTGCAACATGACACCCAGGAGGCGGCGCGTTTCCCAGAGTCTCGCCTAAAATATTATCGTTTGCTCGGAGCAGGCCAGAATTGGCGTAATCTGCCGACAGACCTCCAGAAGGAAGCCATGGGAGCAAGCTGGTACGCTGGCGGCGGTAAGACCGGATTTTATCGACGTTTGGCCTGGGAAAGACCCTCGCCTACCCTAGTTACCTCGCCGACCATGCCTGCGACCGACCTGTGCCACCCAAAGGAGCTAAGGCCTCTTTCCGTCACAGAATATGCCGCCATCCAAACCTTTCCTGCCGAGTATGTTTTTGAAGGGTCATTGGCAGACAGGTACAGGCAGATCGGGAATGCCGTCCCTTGTCTATTCGCAGAAGCCATCGCGAAGCACATCCGAGGCTTTGACGAGGGGAAGTTGAAAAGCAAATCCACAATGACTCGGCACAGCCGCTATGTCGGGACGGATCATGTGTCGTGGCGAAATGGTGCGGAAAATCGCCAGGAGGCCCTATTCTCGTAGGATTTGGCCCGGGGCCTCTAGTGACGATTCGACCCTTCGTATTTGTTCAGAGATCACCGAACTCGAACAAGTCACGTACGCGAACCTTGAACACGGTTGCAAACCTCTGAAGACCCTCCACGGCAGGTGAGTTCACGCCGCGTTCGACCAGCCCGATAAAATCAACTGAATAGCCGGTTTTTTCCGCGAGCATCTCCTGGGTCAAGCCGGCGTTTTTCCTGAGGCAGGCGATCCTTTTTCCCAACTGTGCTTTTGTGTCAGGCATTCGGGGAAGTGTATATGGTGCCATTAGAAATGACACTGAGGTAAACTACGTTTTCTCCATTGCTTCTGCCATCCGGGCGAACGGGCTCTCGTGGGGTCTTGCCGAGGGCGCGGCACACTGTCGTTGATCCAGGTTATCCGCCGTATGCTTTTCTCGCGATGCAGCACGATCATCCGAGCCGCAGCGCGGCTGGCTGCGCTCCCGATTGCGAAAGCAGCCGGATTCGGCGTCTCTTCGAATTTGTGTGTCCGATTCATCATAGGTAATTCGCGCCGATCTTGCATTGACAATCCCAACAGATTTTGGTCCGATCGGTCTGCGGCCACGGGGTGCCTGGCCTGCAGCTTATAAAACGAGTTCGCCCTCCAGTCGTATACCTCCAAGGTGAAACGTGAATTCGGTCATCCTTCTATGAGGAAGCCCATGGGACTGATG
>PKXT01000140.1:0-358 GCA_003133505.1 Acidobacteriota bacterium | reverse complement strand
TGCTGGAAAGCGTGCCGCCAGGCGTTACTACCTTGATCCATAGCGCCCCCAATATACAAACTCTCGTCGCTGTTTTCACCCTATCCATGTCTAACCTCCTCTCGTAGCTTTCCGCCATTATTTTTCGGCACCCCGTCGTGCTCGGAATCCATAACCCATAGCATGTCGAATAGTTCCTAATCATTATCGCTCTCGCAGCCGCGCGCGATTGTGGGGAGCCAGCGGGGAAATCACTAGGTCGCAGGTAGCACCACCCCACGATAAATCTCCGTGCATTCAGGATCGTGATCCTCGCAACCGGGCCCGTAAATGAATGCCATGCCGCCTTCGAGACGCCTGATCCGTGGCGGCGCGACGG
>PKXT01000138.1 GCA_003133505.1 Acidobacteriota bacterium | reverse complement strand
TCCATTTTCCGTCCGGCGAAATCTGCGGATCGCTGACGCGATGCATGGAAATCAAATCGCGGAAAGTAATCGGACGCTTCAGCGGAAGGGACGTTTGCGATTCGCCCGGTTGCGAGAGCGAGTGCCCGGCCGCCATATGAGGGGCCGCCGACGCCGGAGATACGACTGCTGAATGGCGTTGCCCAGCATTAGCGGCACCAAATGGCAGCCCTATGGCAACAGTCGTCAGCGTTATGGCGAACAGGGCTTTGTGTAGGGATTGCGATTTCATATTTTCAGCCTCACTGGTTCGGCAAATATTTTTGGGGGCAAAATACGCCCACTTCTATTTCATTGTCTTGCCATCAGCCTCTACGGCACCGGGGCTGCGGCATTTGGCGAGGACTGCCCATCAAAATCAGCAGGCCGCCGCCAACAATCACCAGAAAGCTCATCCAGCGCGGCATGGTGATTACCTCTTCGGTGTGGACCGTAGCTTCCTGATCACCCACTTGCACCTGAGCATTGTTAACGCCCCGGTGAAAGGTGGGATGAAACATCATGCCGATCCCGATGATCAGGAGGATATAGCCGACGAAAACATTTATACGAAATTTCACGTTAGCGTTTCACCAGCGGAGCGGCAATCTCGTCAAGCAAGTCGGGCTGACCTTGCAGGCGAACCAGATGGGGATAACGCAGCCCGCCGTGGTAATCCAGTTTTACGTTGCGGAGGAATGGCCCGTTGGCTATTTCCAGGTCGATGGCAGCCTTGTTATTCAGCGAATCGCGCACGGCATTGCGCAAATCGTCAGTGGAAAATTGCTTCCCGTTCACGGCTGAAATATGCATGTCTGGACCAATGCCAGCGCGAAACGCGAGGTGATCGAGGACCACATCCTTCACGGTGCCGTCGGTATCCACCACCATGCCCAGCGACGAATTCAGATTCAGCCCTTTGTTTGTAGCTTCGTGCGCGGCCTGAATAACATTGGGTGTTTCGTTCCACGCAATATCCCACCCTGAGGCGCGCAGGCCGGCCAGGGACGGCTGTGGGTCAACCGAATTCAGGCGTTTGGTCAGCAGCCCCGCCCAGTCGTAGGGCACGAGGGCGTTAAGTGCGGCAACAACGTCGTCAAAGGTATAGGTTTTCAGTTCGGGTTGGCCGCCAGGGCCACCATGGAAAGCGCGGCAGAAATCGTTGAGCGAAATCTTCCCATGGGATTGCGCGCGGAGGGTTGTATCAACTTCCAGCCAGAGAAAATTGCCTTCGTCGTAGTAGTCCACGCCGCGCCGCCACGAAGACCATTCTTCAGGCGCTTCATATAAAATCTGCGCGGCATCGGCGGTATCCTGCAACGGCCGCCAGGAGCGCCCGGTGGTAGCTTGCAATTGCGCCATCACCCCGGCCAGATATTCGCGAAATTGTTCCGGCGTCCACAACCCGCTGCGCGCGCTCAATACATTTCCATAGTATTCGGTGAGTCCTTCATAGACCCACAGCAAGTCATCGCGCATGGGTTGTTGGTAGTCGGGAGTGGAAAGATCGGCGGNNGATTCGTGATGCTCCAGACCGAAGTGAGCTACATCGTCGCTAAGAGTGAAAAGAAAGTGGTAGTCGCGATAGTGGCGCGAACCAAAAAGCGCCCCAGTTTCGGCCACCAGATTCTTGTACTCCGTTTCGGTTGCGGCGGGCATAGCCAGGGCTGCTTCGCTATCGGCGGCGATATCCATCTCATGGGAAATCTTTTCGCCTGGTGTCAACGGAATCACGCGAAAATGCGCGCCGGTCAGTACGGGGGAATCCACGAGCGTGTTGAGTGGCACGGGATCGAACGTGATGTCGTCGCCAGCGCGCTGCGCGCCGGGCAATGCGGTGCCGAATTTCCATCCAGCAGGGATGCGGAGCGATGGCGTGAACTGAATTTCGCGCACCGGACGCCCCGAAGGATAAAGCAGCACCTGGTTCCAGCTAATCACGGCCAGTTGCGAAGTTGCCGAGGCTCCCGCGGAAAACCCCGACGCTGGCGCGGACAGAACAAAGTCCAGATCCACGTTCAATGTGGTCACTCCGGCCGGGACGTCCAGACGGAAGGTGAACATGTCCACGAGATCGCGCCGCCAGGAAATGCGCTGGCCGTTGCCGGTGAATTGCATGCCGGTAAGGTTCATGATGGGCCCGTCAGGCATGTGTTCTCCGGGAATCCATTCGGGGTAATAAAGAACCAACGGGCCGGGCTTCACGGGAATTTGCATGTGCGCACGAAGAATTTTCTGGGGCGCGGAGCTGGCGTCCACCGTCAAGCGAATGGATTGCGATGGGTCCTGAGCCGCGGCGCGGCCCGCAAATGGCGCGGTGGCAAGCAAAAGTGCGCCGGCGAATAGTCCGGCAATACGAAAATGCATCGTTCATTCTCCCCGTAAAATAGAAAACCCCTAAAAATTGATCGCCGCGATTATGACGCGTGTTGACCAGGACGCGCCGTCCCACTATCCAGCGGGTGTAGCCATCTTTCGCGGCGGATTATAGAACGGCAAATTTACGGTGGCGGCGCGGACCCGATGCCGCATAGCTTCCACGGTCAATTCCACGTCCATGTGAGTGCCCACGGCAGATTTCGGAGTTGCCACGCTGGCCAGCGCAATCATTTTCTTTAGAGTGGGCGACCACGTGGTGGAAGTGGCCTTGCCCACCTGTGTCTTGCCCTGGTATACGGGCACAGGCGCGCGTGAAGCGGCGCCGGGAATCTGCGGCGCGAGTCCCACGGCATCGTAGAGCCGTTCAATATCGTCCCAATTGATTTCAAGGCCCACCAAAGTTCGCGCCGGGCCGTGAGCATTTTTCTCGCGCAATGCTTTCTGCCCGACGAACGGATCCTTCTCGAGATTCACCAGGCGGCCCAGCCCGATTTCATACGGCGAATATTTTTGCGAGGGGATAAGCGCCTTCTTGCTGCTGAAATAGTCCACTTCGATCAGGATCAGGCCAGCTTCGATGCGGGCCACGTCGAGAGCCAGCATTCCAGCGGGATGAATGTCGAAGGCGCGGCCCTGCTCCATCAGCGCATCCCAGACTTTGGTGGCATCATCCCAAGGAATCCACAGCTCGTAACCCAGATCGCCGGTGTACCCGGTACGGGAAATATCCACTCCTACTCCGGCCAGATGCGTGTGCAACACGCGGAAATATTTAAGATTTAGAATTTCGCCGCCCACGAGCTTCTCGAGCAGCCGCGCGGATGTGGGCCCTTGCAGCGCAAGCGCCGCCACTTTTTCGGAGACGTCCTCAATCCGTACATCAAGGCCAAGAGCGTTCTGGCTAAACCAATGCAGGCTGGGATCCGCGGCCGTCCAGCGGTAGACGTTTTCGCCGAGCCGCGTGATGGTTCCATCGTCAATCACCTTGCCTTGCTCATCGCACCAGCAGCAGTAAATCACCTGGCCGATTTTTACTTTGTGGATGTCGCGAGTGATTACGCGGTTGACCAGGCGCGTGGCGTCCGGACCGGTGAGCATGTACTTGTATAGGGGAGAGATATCAATCAGCGCGGACGAATTGCGGATGGCGTTGTATTCGTGTTCGTGATGCGATTCATAGGCGCTGACCGCGTAGTAACCCGACCATTCGCGGTAGTTGAGGCTTTCGCAAAGCCGAAATGTGCGCTCGTGTACGGCGGTCCCTATTGGCAATGCAATCCCCGATACCCGCGGCAGAATTGAATGGCGATTATAGATGCGCGGCTCGCACCGCCGCAAGGTGGGGTGTGCCGATAAAATACGACGCATTCAACGCCACCGGCCATATCATGCGTGAATGGGCGTGCTCACAATCCCGAGGGAAATAATGGGACTCCCGGCACAATTCAGCTCCATATAGGGGTACGCCTTTCGAATAACTATCTTGACAATGGCCGTCAATCTGGCGGAGCATCCTCAGCAATCGCCGTTTCGAGGCAGTTGTTGTCTTGCCTCTTGGATCGAAGTTTTAATGGCGGATGAGGAAAGTGAGAAGGACGAAGCTGTTTCGCAAATAGATCCGGAAAAGGAGACCGCATGAGACATTTAATTTGCGCCATTGCCGTATTGGTTTGCCTGGCTGGAAATAGTTCCNNACCGCCAATAACCCCGCTTTCGCGGGATTTTCTACTTCGCTTCCTCACCCGCGATCCAAGCAGCTCCCCACAAAACAGGCGCCAGGGGGCTCGGAATATGTAACTCTCGCGGGCAATACGCGGCCTGAAGCGAATGCGGAAAATGATCGCGGGCGGGTACCCGACGGCCTTCCGATGGAACACATGATGCTGCAATTGCGCCGCTCTCCGCAGCAGGAGCAGGCCTTGGAAGCGTTTACTGAGGGGCTCAACAATCCCGAATCGCCGAGCTTTCACCAATGGCTGACTCCGGAACAATTTGGGGCTGCGTACGGATTGCCCCAGGAGGATTTAAGCACCCTTACGGGATGGCTCCAGTCCAATGGCTTCGCGATTAACGAGGTTTATCCGAGCGGAATGATGATTGATTTTTCTGGCACAGCCGGCCAGGTGCGCGAAGCCTNNCTGAACAATGCCAGCATGATCGACTTCGAGGCCACCGCCGGCCAGGTGCGCGAAGCCTTCAAGACCGAAATTCATTATCTGAATGTCGAAGGCATCCCACACATCGCCAACATGAGCGATCCCGAGGTTCCAGCGTCGATTGCGCCGCTCGTCGCTGGCATTGTTTCGCTGCACGATTTTCATCCGCACAAGAATTACAAGCAACGCGCTGGTTATACATTTTCAAACGGCAATGGCACGTTCTATACGCTGGTGCCCGCAGACCTGGCCACCATCTACGATCTGAACCCGCTTTTCACGGCGGGAATTTCAGGCCAGGGACAGACTATCGTCCTAATTGAAGACACCGATCTTTACACCACAGCGGATTGGACGACGTTTCGCTCGACCTTCGGTCTTTCCAGCTATGCCGGTTCTCTAACGCAAGTGCATCCCAGCGGATGCTCTGATCCCGGGGCAAATGCCGATGATGGCGAAGCTGTTCTGGATGTGGAATGGGCCAGCGCGGCTGCGCCCAGCGCCGCCATCGAACTAGCGTCCTGCTCGGATACCACCACTTTCGGTGGGTTAATTGCTCTTCAAAACCTGATCAATGGAAGCAATCCTCCCGCGATCATGAGCATTAGTTATGGCGAGTGCGAAGCGGAGAATGGCGCTTCGGCCAATGCTGCTTACAATTCGGCCTACCAGCAGGCGGCAACCGAGGGCGTCTCGGTTTTTGTGTCCTCCGGCGACGAAGGGGCGGCCAGTTGCGATGCGGATCAAACGAAAGCCACGCACGGCATAGGCATCAGCGGTTTTGCATCTACGCCCTATAACGTGGCCGTAGGAGGTACGGATTTCGGCGATACCGACGCTGGCACCAACAGCACCTATTGGAACGCAACCAATGGCACTTCAGACGGCTCCGCAAAATCCTACATTCCTGAAATTCCCTGGAATGATTCGTGTGCCAGTGTGTTGCTCTCGACCTTCACCACTGGATCGGGTGTTACGTATGGAACGAGCGGTTTTTGCAATAGCTCGACCGGTGAAGCGGACTACCTGACCACTGCGTCAGGCAGCGGCGGCCCCAGCGGCTGCGCCACAGGATCCCCAACAACGTCCGGCGTTGTTAGCGGGACTTGCGCGGGTTATGCCAAGCCTAGTTGGCAGTCAGGATTTCTCGGGAACCCGGCTGACAGCGTCCGTGATATTCCAGACGTGTCGTTATTCGCCGCCAACGGCGTGTGGGGCCACTACTATGTTTTCTGCTGGAGCGATCCCAATAACGGTGGCGTGCCATGCACGGGTGCTCCCAGCGGATGGTCAGGCGCCGGCGGTACGTCCTTTGCTTCTCCTATCATGGCCGCCATCCAGTCGCTGGTGAACCAGAAGACCGCAGCCCGGCAGGGCAATCCCAATCCCACATATTACCAGCTTGCAGCCACGGAATATGGCTCGAGCGGCGACGGGAACTGCAACTCCACCTTGGGTAATGGCGTGGCCAGTACTTGCAATTTTTACGACGTGACCGAAGGCGACATGGACGTGAATTGCACCGGTACGCACAATTGCTACCTGCCGTCGGGCACCAACGGAGTGCTGTCCACTTCCGATTCTTCCTATTTGAAGGCCTACGGTACGGCCACGGGATGGGATTTCGCTACAGGCATCGGGACAATCAATGCGGCGAACCTGGTCAATAATTGGCCTACCGGCTCACAGCCCAATTTCACGCTGACGGCGTCGCCGAGCAGCCTGACAATAGCGCAAGGCTCCAATGGCACCAGCACAATCACGGTAAATCTGCTGAACGGGTTTACCGGCAGCGTGAGCCTGTCGGCTTCCAACCTGCCAAGTGGCGTTACCGCGTCCTTCAATCCGACGACCACGACGACAACCAGCGTGCTGACGTTGACGGCCAGCGCGACGGCCGCTACCGGAACAACGACGATAACGATTACCGGAGTTTCCGGTTCGCTGACCAATACCACCACCATCAGCCTGACGGTAAGTACGGGAGCGACGGCGAATTTCGCAATTGGCGCGTCACCATCATCCGTGACGGTAATTCAAGGCTCAAACGCCACCAGCACGGTTACGATCACCAGCCAGAACAGCTTTAATGCCGCTACCACACTGAGCGCTTCCGGACTGCCTACGGGTGTCACCGCGGCATTTGTTCCAAACCCCGTCACGCCCCCAGCCAATGGTAGCGTGAATTCCACGCTCACGTTCACCGCCTCTGGAACGGCAACTACTGGCACGTTTAGTGTGACAGTCACGGGTACTTCGGGCTCGCTCGTCCATTCGACCACCATCTCGNNAGTTTACAGTTCCACGTTCAAGGCCCCGGAATGCGCGACCGTGGGAATTTCCTGCGATTCCGGCCCCTCCCTATTGCTCGGGCGCGATACCATGTCTGGTGGAGCGGAACCGAACCAGCCGAACACAATCACGGCCTGCGCTGACGGAACTTCCGGCACCTTCCATTCCGATGAGTCTGACGACCGTATTGTGGTCGCCACTACCGACGGCAGTCCACTGGCGCCCGGAAAGTCCGTGAAAGTTAGCGCGACGGTGTGGGCGTATAGCAATGGTTCGGCTGACGCGCTAGACCTTTACTACGCCTCCAACGCCAGCAGCGTCACCTGGACGCCAATTCAGACCGGGATCGTGCCTCCGGCGGGCGGTGCGCAGACATTGTCAGCCACTTACACATTGCCCAGCGGGGGAAGCGTGCAAGCCGTGCGCGCGCAGTTCCGCTATCAGGGAAGCGCATCTTCCTGCACGACCGGCTCTTACAATGACCATGATGATCTGGTCTTCGCGGTAGGCGCGGGAACGCCGAACTTCACCGTGGGCGCTTCACCGTCATCTGTGACTGTCGTGCAGGGAAGCACAGCCACCAGCACGATCACGGTTACCAGCCAGAACGCGTTCAATTCCGCGACTACGCTGAGCGCGACCGGCCTGCCGACGGGCGTTACCGCGGGATTTGTTCCGAATCCCGTTACGCCACCAGCCAATGGCAGCGTGACCTCGGTGCTCACCTTTACAGCGGCGTCGAGCGCCGCTACTGGCACGGTGAATGTTACAGTGACCGGCACGTCCGGCACGCTGACTAACAGTACGATCATCGCGCTGACGGTTAATTCATCGAGCAGCGGGCAAACTGCTGTTTACAATGCGACGCTTAAGGCGCCGGAATGTTCGACTGTGGGAATTTCCTGCGACTCCGGTCCGACACTGCTATTGGGCCGCGATCACATGTCGGGCGGGTCGGAGCCAAATCAGCCCAATACCATTAATAATTCCTGCGCTGACGGCACGTCGGGGACGTTCCATTCCGACGAATCCAACGACCGCATGGTGATTGCTTCCACCAATGGCGGCACATTAACCCACGGCCAAAGCGCCAAAGTTACGGCGACTGTCTGGGCCTATGCCGGATACACTTCCGACGCGCTGGATCTTTACTACGCGGCTAATGCGAATAGTCCCACGTGGACCTACATTACGACCATTGTTCCCCCTGGGAGCGGTGCGCAATCATTGTCTACTACGTTCACGCTTCCAACGGGAAGTTTGCAGGCCGTGCGGGCTGTCTTCCGTTACGAAGGCTCGCACGCTTCCTGCACTACCGGAGCTTACGACGACCACGACGACCTAATCTTCGCGGTCAACTAAAAGCAACGGTCAATTTAAGGCAAGCGGAAGGGGGGCAGAGGCAACTCCGCCCTCTTCTCTCCATCGTGGTAACAGTAGCGTCACGTCTGCTCACGATCCAATAGAAGCCCTCGATTTATATTCCCGTCAGGCGGTAAGTTTCTCGAAAATTTTGAGCTATCAAGCTCCCGATGTATTGACGAGTTCCTCTTGTAACGCAGGGTTCGGGACAAGTAGAATGACGAACTACTTCGCGCATCGTGCGAGATGGCGTTGCGCAACGGCGACGGGAAACGAGTGATAATGGTTGCGAGAAAGCGCATATAACCAGCGATACAAATGAGCACGAAATATGACGCGATTGTGATTGGCGGCGGCCACAACGGGCTGGTGACGGCCGCGTACCTTGCGCGCGCGGGACGCAAAGTCGTCGTGCTCGAGCGGCGGCACGTACTCGGCGGTGCGGCGGTTACCGAGGAAATCATTCCCGGCTTTAAGTTCTCTGTTTTTTCCTACGTGGTTTCGCTGCTGCGGCCGGAAATNNTCATCCGCGATCTGGATTTGCCCCGTCACGGCCTCGAAATTCTCCCTCTCGACGGCACGTTCACACCGATGCCCGACGGCGATCATCTGTGGCGGATGAACGATCACGCGCAAACCCGCCGCGAAATCCTGCGGCATTCGCGGGTGGACGCGGAAGCCTACGATGAATTCGGCCAGGCCATGGTGCAGATGTGCCGGTTCGTGAAGCCGATTATGGGANNCCATGAGCGCGGCGGATTTTCTGGATCAGTGGTTTGAGACCGACGTGCTGAAGGCGACCATGTCGGCGTCGGGGATCATCGGCACGTTTCTGGGAGTACGGTCGCCAGGAACCGCTTACGTCCTTCTCCATCACTACATGGGCGAAATCGACGGCGCGTTTCGCGCATGGGGATTCAGCCGCGGGGGAACAGGCGCGATTTCGAACGCCATTGCGGCGGCGGCGAGGGAAGCGGGCGCGGAAATCCGCACCCAGGCAGGTGTGGAAAGAATCCTGGTGCAAAACGGACGCGCGATTGGCGTCGTGCTCGAAGGCGGCGAGGAAATTCGCGCGGAGGTTGTGTCGTCGAGCATTGATCCGCGCATGACCTTTGAAAAAATGATTGGCGAGCGCGAACTGCCCGGCGATTTCATGGAAGAAGTGCGGCGGTACAAATACCGCGGCTCGTCGGGAAAAGTGAATCTGGCGCTGGACGGGCTGCCGGAGTTCGCCGCGATTCCGGGAACAGGCCGGCATTTGCGGGGCGCGATTTCCGTTTCGCCGGCGGTGGATTACATGGAGCGCGCGTACGACCAGGCCAAGTACGGCGAGTTTTCGCGGCGCCCGTACATTGACATGGTGATTCCCACACTGACGGACCCATCGCTCGCGCCGCCGGGGAAACACGTGCTGTCGTGCTTCGTGCAATACGCCCCCTACAATTTGAAAGAGGGGACGTGGGACGACAAGCGCGACGAGTTCGGCGATACGGTGGTAGATACCATCGCGGAGTACGCGCCGAATATTCGCAGCCTGATTATTGGGCGGCAGGTGCTGACTCCGCTGGATATCGAGCGCTCGGTGGGACTTTCGGAAGGCAACATCTTTCAGGGCGAACTTTCGCTGGAGCAGCTTTTCTTTTTACGGCCGATGGCGGGATGGGCGCGTTATCGCACACCGATCCGGCGGCTTTACTTGAGCGGCTCCGCGACGCATCCCGGCGGCGGGATCATGGGGGCACCGGGGCGGCTGGCCGCGCTGGAAATACTTAAGGATATAGGAAAGTAGGGAGGCGATTTGGCGGCAGTGCGCGACGTGGTGATCATCGGGGGTGGGGTGAACGGTCTGGTGACCGCGTTCTATCTGGCGCGCGCGGGCCGGAAACCGCTCGTGCTGGAAAGCCGTCCGGTGGTGGGCGGCGCCGCGGTCACCGCGGAATTTTATCCCGGATTTCGCGGGCCAATTCTGGCTCATGCGGGCGGTCCGCTGTTGCCGCAAATTGAGCGCGATTTGCAACTGGAAAAGCATGGATTGTCCGTCGTCGAGCCGGAGATTTGCGTCTTTGCGCCATCGCCAGATGGGTGCGGCCTGCTGCTGCGCCGGGATGCGAAGGAAACCGCGCGTGGAATTGCGCAGTTTTCAGCGCGCGATGCGGAAAAGTACGTGGAGTTCAGCGCGCTGCTGGCGCGATATGGCGCGCTGCTACGGCAGTTGCTAAGTCTGACTCCGCCGGTGATTGCGAAGCCCGGCAGCGAAGACTTGTGGAACCTCTTCCGCTTTGGCCGCAACATGCGCGGGCTGGGCAAGAAAGACATGATGCGCCTGCTGCGCTACGGGCCGATGGCGGTGGCCGACTTCGTGGCGGAGTTCTTCGAAACGGAATTGCTGCGCGCGGTGATTGCGGCGCGAGGAGTGCTTGGCTCTGCGATGGGGCCGTGGTCGGCGGGCAGCACCGCGCACCTGCTGTTGCAGGCGGCCACGGATTCTCATCCCGCGAGAGCTCCGTGGTTTCCGCGTGGAGGGATGGGCGCGCTGTCCGATGCGATTGCGGCGGCGGCGCGTGCGGCGGGCGCGGAAATACGCTGTGATGCGGCGGTGGAAAAGATTATCGCCAAGGATGATGTCGCCACCGGAGTTGTGCTGAAGGGTGGCGAAGAGATTTCCGCGGAGGCCGTGGTTTCGAGCGCCGATCCGCGGCGCACTTTTCTGGAGCTGTGCGATCCTTCATATTTAGGGCCGGATTTCCTGGTGAAGATTCAGCATTTTCGGGGGAAGGGAACGCTGGCAAAGGTGAATCTGGCGTTGGATGGCTTGCCGCAGTTCACCGGGTTGGTGCGGGCGAATGGTGCTAGGGCGGCGCAAGGATCTGCCGGCGCTGGGAGTGAAAATGCCCCGGCGGCGCTGCAAGGGCGCATCCACATCGGGCCGGAGATTGATTACATGGAGCGCGCGTTCGATGCGTCGAAATATGGCGCGTTTTCGCCGCATCCGTGGCTCGACATCACGATTCCATCGCTTGCGGATGTTTCGCTGGCTCTGGCGGGAAAGCATGTGATGTCCATTTATGCGCAGTATGCGCCCTATAAATTAAAGGATGGAGACTGGGCGACGCGCGGGGATGAATTCCTCAAGACCGTTATCAATACGCTGGCAGAGTATGCGCCGGACGTGCCACAACGCGTCTTGGGCGCGCAACTCATCACACCGGTGGACATGGAGAAGGAGTGGGGGATGACCGGCGGCCACATCTTCCATGGCGAGCTGTCGCTGGACCAGCTATTCACCATGCGTCCGCTGATAGGATGGGCGCGCTACCGCACTCCCGTTCGAGGTTTGTATTTGTGCGGTTCGGGAACGCATCCGGGAACGGGATTGAATGGGGCTTCGGGAGCAAATGCCGCGCGGGAGATTTTGAAGGACAGCGCTGGCTAGGCCCGGCGTCGAGTAGCGAAGGAGAAAAGAGGGCAATTGCGAATCCTTCGCTCTGCTCCCTTCGCCACGTTACTCAGGGCTGGCAGGATGACCGTGCTTTTAATTTGCTGGAGGGGTGATTAACTTCGCTCGCCAAGGCGGCAAAGCTGCGGGGCTATTCCAGGTTATCTGCCAATATCAGGGCGCTTGGTGCTCAGACCGAGCACGCGGTAGCCGAGTCAAGTTCCCCACACCGCGCTGAGAATTACAAGAGCGCCCGCGAGGCCCAATAAGCGGCCCACCCACGGATGACCGTTCACGAGGATGCCCGCCAATCCCAGGCAGAGCCCGAGCACGACGCGCAGCTTGCGGTCGGTTCGTCCGAGATTACAAACCATTTTCATTTGGAGTTCGCAGCCTAAATCGGCGCCTTCAGATTACAGGAGAAACGTCCCGGGGGTTGGCTCTCATCGTCTGGAGCGTTAATCAGAGTTTGAACGCCAAAGGACTACCGGTCAAGGAATATTTGGAAAGCAATAGGCGGAAGAATTGAATGACAGCAGCTTATTCGGAGACACGGGCCGACCGTGCTAGAGTGACGGTTCCGCCGCGCGGGGATACGGCGAGGAGGGGCTATGGCGTACCGGGATCTGAGGGATTTTTTGCGGAAGCTCGAGAAAGAAAACGAACTCGTTCGGATCAGGGCGGAAGTGGATCCTAAGCTGGAAATTACGGAGATTACGGACCGGGCAACCAAGGCGGGCGGGCCGGCGCTGCTATTTGAAAAGCTGAAAGGGTCGAGCGTTCCAGTGGTGACCAATCTGCTGGGGTCGGAACGGCGCATGAATCTGGCGCTGGAGGCGAACTCGCTGGATGACGTAGCCGGGCGAATCAGCTCTTTCCTGGACGTGAAATCGCCGCAGGGGTTTTTCGACAAGCTGAAAATGCTGCCCAAGCTGGCGGAGCTGGGCTCATTTTTCCCCAAAAGCGTGAAGAGCGGGCTGTGCAAGGAAGTCATTCGGCGGGACAATTTTTCTCTGTCGTATTTTCCGATTCTTACGTGTTGGCCCGGGGACGGCGGGCCCTATATTACCTGGCCGCTAGTGATTACGCGCAATCCGAAGACGGGCAAGCGCAACGTGGGCGTTTACCGGATGCAGGTCTTCGACGAACGGACCACGGGAATGCACTGGCAAACGCAGAAGCATGGCGCGGAACATTTTCGCGATGCGCGTGGGGCCAATCCTGAAGGTCGCATGGAGGTGGCCGTGGCGATTGGGGGGGATCCGGCGACGTGCGTCTCGGGAATTTTGCCGGTGCCGCCGGACATGGACGAATTCATGTTCGCGGGATTTCTGCGCGGCGAGCCGGTGGAAACGGTGAAGTGCGAAACGCTAGACCTGGAAGTGCCGGCCAACGCCGAGATCATCCTGGAAGGGCATGTGAATCTGGGGGAGATGCGCACAGAAGGGCCGTTTGGCGATCACACCGGCTACTACTCATTAGAAGGAGAATTTCCCGTCTTCCACGTGGATTGCATCACGCACCGGAAAGATCCGATCTACTTGACGACGATTGTTGGGCGGCCACCGCAAGAGGACTACTTCATCGGGCATGCTATTGAGAGAATCTTTCTGCCGGTGATGAAGATGCAGCATCCCGAAATTGTTGACGTGGCCATGCCAGCGGAAGGAATTTTTCAGAACCTGATGATTGTAGCGATTCGCAAATCCTATCCAGGGCATGCGCGAAAGGTGATGAACGCCATCTGGTCGCT
>PKXT01000175.1 GCA_003133505.1 Acidobacteriota bacterium | reverse complement strand
CCCTCGATCCCACAACAGGGAACGTGACAGGGCCGCTTTTATTGCCGTCACGGTCAATCAGCCAAGTGTTCGAATACATGGCTGATTCAAATTGGGATGGGACCATACCAACGAAGATTCAGAAGGTGTGGGTCAAGCGGGAGGCGAGATATGTTCGCCCTGTTTATGATTGTTTTGTCGACAGAATTAGAAACTACACGGTTGAGGGGTTAAGTAAATTACTAGACGAGATATACANNGAGGATGTGCCGGGCATTGAATCCAAGTGGGCTGACATTATTGAAAACGCCGGGGGCACCATCCTTCGTATGCTAAAATATTTTTATGTGTCCCAATGTGGCCCCGTGCGGCAGAAGAATCTGTATCGGGCTATTAAGTCCTACGCCAAAGGCTTAAACGGAGCCGCAGAGTTAGTTGATAATCTCGATAAGTTTTCAAAGTTTTATAAACTTGTACGTACAGATGACGATCCGAGGGGAACTCAGCAATATTTTGAGAAACTGCCTTGCTCAGTAATCTCCGGATTTCCTGACAAGTACAAGAGAATTCATTTGTCGCTGGAGGCGCTGCGTCTTTTTAAGATCGCCCAAGTCCAACCTCTGTTATATGCGGGAATAACATGTTTCGCTCGCGCTCAAGAGCTTGACGATGCTCCAAAGGCAGATACTTTGGTTAGCCTGTTGCGCGCATTAGAATGTTACCATTTCATAAATACTGTCATTTGTGATGGGAGGGCCAACGAATTCGAAAAATTATATGCGGATTATTGCCTGAAGTACAAGCAGACCAGTGAATTCCAAAATGTGACGGACGCACTATTGAAAGCGCTACGGCTGAAACTTGTCTCGAAGGAAATTTTCGTGGTAAGCTTTTGTGCCCTGTCTTACTCCGAGGACACGATTGCACTAATTGCTTATATCTTCGACCGCCTCAGTAATTATGGACTGGCACCGGCAGAGAGGATTCGCATCTACGATGCTGATCCGACGGCAGCGAAGAAGGAGTTTAACGTCGAGCATTTTTTCCCTCAGACACCACCGCAAGCTGTGAAACCACTTCCAGACGAAGTGGAGGATAACATTGGCAATTTGCTTGTCGTGAGTTACCGAGCAAATTCTAAACTGGGCAATGGTCTGCCGCGACAGAAATTCGAAAAACTGCGCCATGACTTGCCGAATATCCAAAACCTAGCCTACGTGCGAGATTTCGTGGACAAATACGAAAAGAAAGCTGATACGTGGGACAAGGATGCTATTGAAATACGTGCGCGGGATTTAGCGGCTACGGCTTTCGACAAGGTTTGGAAAATGAACTAAGTGAGCTTCCTGCCATTTATTTGATATCAGGCAAGAGCCGTGATCCACTTTCTGAGAACTGGGTCACTGGAAGCGAATCTCTGCAGCCGTCGTGGTGCCTGATTAATGCTTGATTCTTGGCACCGTCTTGGTAACAAACATCATTCTCTTGTTGTCCATTTCTCCCCCGTATCGCATCGCATCTTTTTGCATTTGCTCCATTGTCTCTGGCGTGGCTTCCAAAGGCTCGTCCTGCTGGCTGGCATCCTTGTTGATCTGTTCTTCGGTGCGAAAGTCAAGCGGGGTGGCCTTGACAGCAGGGTTCATCCACAAACACACGTCCAACGCGCCTTGATAATCATACGGGCATTCGGCGACCCAGTGATGAATTGGGGTTAACCTTGACTCACTCAGCATTCCCTTCAAAAAGAGTGCCGCTCCCAACGGCCAGAATACGAATTCAGAACTCACCGCGTGTCGTCGTCTGATGAAATCATACGAAGCCATGACGCCCGATTTACGACCCCCTTTGCTGTTGGTAGCAAAAAGATAAAGCCCCACGTCGTGCGGCCATTGCTGATTCCTCGAATTGCGGACGAACTTGATCACCCAAGGATTGGCCTTGACGAAATCGGGTCCATTTGCCGATATGAATGACTGCATAACAGCTTTCACGATGCTGAGGGGCCAACGCACGCCGGAGATAATGAGGCGTTCCTCGTCACGCGCATTCTCGACCTGCTCCGCAACTTTACGAATGAAGTCCACAAAATGAGAGCCATATTTGCTGCCGCATTTGCTGTTGCACATGCCACAAAGGCTTCTAACGGTGAGGCCGCTTTCGCGATCTTCTTTCGACCAAACAAGGTGACCTATCATGCGTGAATTCTCGTCAACCGAATGCCAAAGGATCGGGGAATCATTAAACGCGCTTTTAGGTGGTATGTGCTCTTTGGTGAGCGTCCTCCACTGTCCGCAAAGCCAGCAGTACCCTTCGTGCGACATTCGGTTATCTTATCCCAACGAAACGCCAGTTNNCACGGCTGGTCTAACGCCAGCTTTTTTATTCCACCAACCCCTTACCCCCGAACGTCGGAAACCGTTAATCCGGTAGCCCCTTCATCAAGACAGACCCGCTAACCCGTCTTGAGAGGTGCAACCGATGAGCGTTTTCAAGAGAGGAGGATTTTACTGGTATGAATTTCACTTTGCTGGCTCCCGCATCCGTGAATCGAGCAAGAGCACGTCGAGGAATATCGCGCGGATGGCCGAGCGAACACGTCGCCGCGAATTGGAGGAATCTTTCAACCGGATCAAGAAGCCTCGCACGGCGCTGATGTTTGCCCTTGCCGCCGAGGTATGGCTCGAATCCAAGAAGGCGCATCTTGCACCCCGAAGCGTGGCAATTGAACGAGCGAACCTAAAGCACCTGAATCCGGTTTTCGGCAAGCACCTGGTCTGCGATGTTTCTGCTGACGATGTTTCGGCATATCAAGCCGCACGGCTGCAAGCGGGAGCGTCACCCAAGACGGTCAACCTGGAAGTGGGAACGTTGCGGGCCATCCTGCGGAGAAATCGGCTATGGGCCGAGATTCAACCGGACGTGCGAATGCTGCGGGCTGCTGAGGATGTTGGCCGAGCAATCAGCACCGAAGAGGAAGACACTTTGCTGAAGGCGTGCCGCAATAGCCGTTCGCGCTCGCTTTACCCCGCTGTGGTGCTTGCGCTGAATACGTGTATGCGGTATTCCGAAATTCGATTGCTCCGTTGGAAGCAGATTGACCTCGCCGGTCGAACCGTCACTGTCGGAAAGAGCAAGACGGAATCAGGCGCGGGGCGAATGATCCCTCTAAATGACCGCGCATTCGTCGTTCTGAGCTTCTGGGCGGGCTTATTCGGCGAGCGAGAGCCTGAGCATTATGTATTCCCTTCTGAGCGCTACGGGGCAGCCGGAAACGGCTTTGCGGCAACGCTGGTGCAATCCAGCGACCCTGACAAACCGATTGGCCGGTGGAAAGAGGCATGGGAGTCCGCGAAAATTCGCGCTGGTGTGCGGTGTCGCTTTCACGATCTCCGCCATACGGGATGCACGCGGATGCTGGAAGCTGGCGTTCCCTTCTCCGTTATGGCGACAATCATGGGCTGGAGCGCTTCGACAACCGTGCGAATGGCCAAGCGGTATGGACACATCGGCCAAGCGGCACAACGGCAGGCCGTCGCTACGCTCAATGGCGCCACTTTTGAGGGGCAGTACCCCCAAAATCACCCACAATCGACGAAGGAAGAAACGCGTCCACGCGCTAAGTGATAGAAAAGGTTGGCTCCCCGGGCTAGATTCGAACTAGCAACCCTTCGGTTAACAGCCGAATGCTCCACCATTGAGCTACCGGGGAACGGAAAATTCCGCAGGAAACCTGATTCTTTGGCAGTGTAAACGAGACGAAGGCCGCAGGTCAACGCGGGCTGTGGAGAACCGACCTGAGGGCGAGCTGACACACCCCTCCGCCCGAATGAAACGCTCAGCGGAAAAAACTACTGGAGACGGCCCGCGTGCGAATCGTGGCCAATCAGCGATTCAAAGATGGCCAGGACGTGGCGGCGATATTCCACAATGCGCTCCAGCAAAGCGCGCAATTCGGGCAGGCTACTGGTATCGCGATCCCACTTGGCAAGAATGGCCGGGGGGATCTCAATATCCTGGCGCAGTTTCTCCGCGGAATGGCCGCGCAGGAACAGGCCGTAGAAAAATGCGGCCTCCCGCTGAGGATAGGCGAAATCCGCAGACTCTTCGTTAATGACAGGCGATAATGGACTCAGTCCCATGGTAGAAGGCAGTTTACAGATTCCTATTCAGACGTCAAGAAAATAAAAGCAATTTTTACCAACGGAGATCATACACGGAAAAATGCAAAAAGACCCGTAAAATTGGCATAGTTTCCGGATAAATATGCAAAAAGCGCCCAATTGAACCCGAACTCTCCCAAAACCGAGGCGAACAGCTGCCAGCAGCCTATTCTTGGGACGGCTAAACGCGCGCACGCGTTGCTCGGACGAATTCACGCAGGTCGGAAACATTGGGTCCGTAAGAACCGACGCGTCCCGCATCCACTGGAAGGCCAAGATTTTCAGCCTGCTCGATGGTGATCCCCACGTCATCCAGTTCAGCAAGGCTATAGCCATCAGTGGGGACGAGGCGATTCAAGGCAGCACGGTCAAGCGGACGCAACGGCTGGAGGCGATTCCAGCGCGTGCCTTTCAGTTGATAGTACTGTTGCCATTCCTTTCTCGTCCACATGGCGGCATCACCTTCTTGTGAGCTCGCTGATTGGATGCTGGTGAGGGGCAAGGGGTCGCTCAAGATATCAGGTTCGATTGCATCGCTCCTGCCAACCCCATGCGACGCCGGCGGCTGGACACAGCCGGCTCTTATCGCGCCGCTCCCGTCAACGTGACCTAGTTTTCATCCTCAGTTGGCGTTGGTATCTCATATAGATATACGCAAGAAAGCGCGCACTGGTTTCTTAGCCGCGAAATAACCTGGAGTGAGCGGCCCAAAACAGTCACCACCAGTGATAGCGCGGCCGCCATTGCGCCTTCGCCACCCGGCCGATTCCGCGTATCCGCTGCTATACTTTACGGATTGCCGCGTGGAACAAGCGGCTTCCCAACACCATGGCAGCGCCTACTATCGTTGTCCATTACCACGAATTGTGGCTGAAGGGCCGCAACCGGCGCTTTTTCCTGGCGCGCATGTCTCACGCGCTGCGCTCCACGCTCGAAGACTTGGGGCTGGAGCGTATTGAAAGGCCAGGCGACAGGGTGTTGCTGCATTTTCGCGAAAGCGGGGCGTGCCGAGGGTCCGGTGGTACGACCCGTGAAGTACCAGATGACGCGCCCGATGCAACGATGGCTGAGGCCGTGGCCCGCGTGGGGCGTGTCTTGGGCATAGCGAATTTCGCGCTGGCACGTTCCATTGATCACGACGCGCTCGGCAGTGACATGGACGAGTTGGGCCGCGTGGCATGGGAGGAAATGGCTCCGCTGAAATTTGACAGCTTTGCGGTGCGCGCGAAACGCAGCGACAAATCCTTTCCGCGGGACTCCATGGAGATTGAAAAATTCGTAGGCGGCTATGTGATGGACCGGCTGCGCGAGGCGGGACGCAACGTCCGTGTGCGGTTGAATGACCCCGACATCACTTGCTACATCGAGATTACTCCAGGGCCGGCGCTGGTTTACGCGCGGCGATTTCCGGGGCCGGGTGGACTTCCGGCCAACAGCGGCGGCCGAGTAATGTGCCTGCTATCGGGCGGGTTCGATTCGGCAGTGGCGGCGTACCGAATGATGCTGCGGGGCGCCCACGCGTCGTTCGTACATTTTTATGGCGGAGGCGCGCAACCGGGGGAATCGTCCGTTCACGTGGCGCGCGAATTGGCGCGACGACTGGTTCCCTATCNNGTTTATCTGGTTCCGCTGGAGCCCATTCAGCGCGAGATTGTGCATCGGGCTCCGGAGATCTATCGCGTCCTGCTCTATCGCCGAATGATGATGCGCATAGCGCAGCGGCTGGCGCGGCGCGATCACGCGCTGGCTCTGGTCACTGGAGACAGCCTGGGGCAGGTCGCTTCGCAAACTTTGCAAAACATGGTTGCTGTGGGCGCGGCGGTGCGCATGCCGGTGTTTCGTCCGCTGGCGGGGATGGACAAGCAGGAAATTATTCAAATGGCGCGCAAAATCGGAACGTATGACGTTTCGGCGGAGCCGTTCCATGATTGCTGCCCGATTTTTATGCCGCGACGGCCCGCTCTGTACGCCAAAACTCGCGATTTGGACGGCGCCGAGGCCGACCTCGATGTGGTGGGTCTGACGCGCGCGGGAGCGGCCAGCGCGGCGCTGGTGCGCTTGCGCTATGCAAACGGACGCGTGGAGGAAACAGAAAGTGCAGAGACGATTGGGGCGCGCAAGGAACCCGTGCAAAGTGAGAACGATACCGCGAAAGTATTGTGACCGCTGGGCTTGTGCCTGCGGAGCCGGTGGACTAGTATGCTTCCGAGAAAAGCCATGACAATATCAGCATTTGGTCGGGCAGTCCTCGTGTTTATTGCGCATGTTATTTCTTTCTGCAACCTCTTCTGGCTCATTTCATTGCGGTCCCATTTAGGGTTTATGACACTCGCCAATCGCGTCTGTTGGATATGCGCCTTCTATTCGGTCGGTGGCTTATTCGGTTTTGTCTGGGCCACGGGTACCGCCGACATCTGCAAAGTGTGGGGCTGGTCAATTTGGTTGTGCAGGAGAGCTGGCTTGACGGTATTTGCGCCTTTGTGCCTTTTATTGTTCGTCTGCCGTCACGTCAATGAAGCACGGCCATCCTTCAATATCTTGGCACTTGCGATCTTCCTGAACATCGCTTCCTTTACGGGTATGGCTCCCC
>PKXT01000033.1 GCA_003133505.1 Acidobacteriota bacterium | reverse complement strand
TGGCTTGCCGGATACGGGGTTCGTCGCCACAAACGGACCCAGACCTACGGACAGACTGAATGCCGTGCCCGCGCCATAAGCCCCGCCAGCGGCCGCCGTGCCATAGAAGCTGCCATCGGTGTCCTGAACCAGCCCCCCGAAAGGGTTGGCGCCATCCGAGCAGGGTTGGGCGCAGAAGCTGTGAAGGGTGGACAGGATGCCGGCTGGGGTAATGCTGAAGACAGTCCCCGCGCCGATGGTGCCGCCGCCACTGGTGACTCCATACACCTTCTCATCAGTGGCCTGAATCAGCGAGCCAGCCGGACCGGCCCCATCCGCTTCGTCGAAACTGTGCAGCGTGGCTAGCTGGCCAGCTGGGCTGATCGTAAAGATCGTCCCGCAGCCCCCCGCGCACGCGGCGNNCATCTGCGGTCTGCATCACCGACGCGACTGGTTGTTCACCATCGGTACAGTTGCTCTGGGAGCAAAAGCTATAGAGTAAGGTCAGATTGCCGCTGGAGTTAATTGAGAAGGCCGTTCCATCACCGTTGGTCCCGCCATACTGAGTTGTGCCGTAGAAGTTCCCATCGGTAGCCTGGAGCAGGCCCGCGAGGGGCCCGGCGCCGTCGCCGCCGGTGAAACTATGCAGAGTGGTGAGGGAGCCGGCCGGAGTAACTTCGAAGACTGTGCCCTCCTGATTGGCGCCGCCGCTTTGGGTTGTTCCATATAACTTCCCATTGGTTCCCTGAATCAAACCCCCATACGGACTACTGCCGTATGGGCAGCCGGCGTGCAGGCAAAAGACATATACAGAAGATAGCGCGCCACCAGGGGTTAGCGCGAATATCGTACCATTGCTGCCGCTGGCTCCGCCGCTATAAGTAGTTCCATAGAGCATTCCATTGGTACCCTGGGTCATACCCGCGTAGGGCATGAGGCCGTCGGTGATGTCGAAGCTGTGCAGCAGGGTCAGCATGCCCGTGGTAGTAATGCTAAAAAGCGATCCCTGTTCGTTGGTCCCGCCCTGACTGGTGGTCCCGTACAACTTTCCATTGGTGGCCTGCACCAATCCCGCGGTGGGTTCATAGCCGTCAGCAAAGTCGAAGCTGTGCAGCGTGGTGAAAGTTACAGATGGGGGTGCCGTCGTTGCTCGCGCGAGCGGAGCTCGATGTTTGCGCGGGCAGAGCAGCCACCACTATGGCGTACATAAAACTGAGGCCGCAGGCCCAAATCATCCAGATTCGTGAGTTCGGCTNNCACGCCCGCATCGTTACAAGTTCGGAGTACGGCCCCCGCTACATTCTATTCCCGCACCCGGCATAGTAACTAGGAGCCCCCCCAATGACCGGTAGATGGGTCATAGAAAGCATTAGACCCTTCACGACCTTTGCGCCCTGCCTTTAGGGTCGCGCCGGACAGCGCTCTAGTTCCCAGAATTCTAACGGCTCCTTCTATTTGTCTGAAGCTGCCTGCGTTGACACAAAAGGACTCTGTCCCAAAGAGAGCCTGAAGACCGTCCCTGCACCTTCGTTGGCGCCTCCAGATTCGGTTGTACCATAGAACATCCCATTGGTATCCTGGATCAGCCCCCCCTTAGGTTCGATCCCGTCCGTGCAACGGTAAAACGAGCAATGGAAGTTGAAAAGGGTGGCCAGCGTTCCGCTCGTGGTGATGCTGAAGGCTGTGCCCCGACCGCCGAGGCCACCGGCAGGTGTGGTCCCATACAAGTTTCCATTCGTGGCTTGGATCAGCACTCCGATCGGGCTGGCGCCGTCAGTTGAATCGAAGCTGTGTAGCGTCGTCAGGCTGCCGCCAGGCGTGATTTGGAATACTGTACCGTCGCCATTTGTCCCTCCCGCATAGGTTGTCCCGTAGAGGTTCCCATNNACAATTGCTTTGGGAACAAAAGCTGTAGAGGGTGGTCAGCATTCCGCTGGGGGTGAGTTGGAAAATTGTGCCCTCCTGGTTGGCCCCGCCCACCTCCGTAGCACCGTAGAAGTCGCCATTCCTTGCCTGAACCAAGCCCGCGACGGGAAAGGAACCGTCCGTGTTATTGAAACTGTGCAGCGTGGTCAGCGTGCCGCCAAGGGTAATTTGGAAGACTGTGCCCTGTCCCTCAGCCCCACCAAATTGTGTTGTCCCGTACAAGTCTCCGCCGTTGCCCAGTATGAGGCCAGCATAGGGGTTGAAACCGTCCGCGCAGCCAAGGGCTGGGCAAAAACTGTAAATTGTCGTCAACGTGCCATTGGGGGTGATTTGGAAGATGGTACCCTCGCCATTAGCTCCGCCATCGTATGCGGTGCCATAGAAGTTACCGTTGGAGGCTTGGACCAAGGCCCCGTAGGGGTTGAAGCCGTCCGTTCCATCGAAGTTGTGCAGAGTTTTCAACTTCCCATCCGGGGTAATTTCAAAGACAGTCCCGTCGCCATTGGCCCCGTGATTAAGGGTGGTTCCATAGAAGTTTCCATCAGTGGCCAGTGCCAACCGTGCCGCAGGCCCTTCGCCGTTACTGCCGTAGGGACTGAAGGTGTGCAGAGTCCTCAGGGTCTGCGCGGGCAAGACCACTGCCGTTATTGGGCATAATAGAAGAACCGCACACGCCCTTACCATCCAATTTCCACAATTAATTTTGCTCATCTTCTCCTCGTCGCGGTTGGGCACGCCTTTCGGCAATGATTGAGATAGACTTGAAGCCTATTCCTGCCGCTCGGCATTGTCAATGCAAATTCGGGCAGTCCCGAAGGAGTGTTTCGCGGATGGTCAAGCATTCGACCGGTGTATGACGTTTGAACCTGTCTTTAGGGCCGCACTAGAAAAGCAATATTGCTCGAAAGCATGCCCTTGGGCGTAATCACCTGCACTGTGCCGGTAGTTGCGCCGGTGGGAACGGTGGTGGCTATTAAAGAACGCGAGATCAAGGCGAAAACAGCAGCGGTACCGTTAAAGGTCACGCTGGTCGCCCCAGTGAGATTTGTTCCCAGGATATTGATCGCCGTTCCTACCTGGCCATAGGCGGGCTGCGGATTCACAACGGGACCCAGACCGACAGATAGGCTGAAGGTTGTGCCATAGGCATTGGCCTGGACAGCGGAGGTCGTTCCGTAGAAAGTGCCATCAGTATCCTCAACTAGGCCGGCGAGGGGCTGACCCCCGTATGTTGCGTCGAAGCTGTGCAGAGTCGTGAACTCGCCGGTCGGAGCAATGCTGAAAACTGTCCCGCGATAGTCGGCCCCGCCCCTGACCGTTGTACCGTAGAAAGTCCCATCGGCGGCTTGGACCAGCTCGGCGTTGGAGTACTGTCCATCTGGGCAACCACGCCGCGAGCAAAAACTGTGCAAAATTGTCCACGATCCAGTGGTGCTAACTTGGGCAATAAATCACTTGACTCGACCACTCGTTTCTGCTATCTTTTAGATAGTG
The DNA here is from genome assembly GCA_003133505.1 of Acidobacteriota bacterium. Lineage (GTDB taxonomy): Bacteria > Acidobacteriota > Terriglobia > Acidiferrales > UBA7541 > PALSA-278. The sequence continues at coordinate 873 of PKXT01000033.1, read as the reverse complement.
AGGAACGATATGGACAACGAACCCCAAACACTCCAAGAGGCCATCAAGCATTTCGCCAATCCTGATAACTGCATCGCCTATATCGCGGCGCGACGCTGGCACAAGGGCATTCCGGCCTGTCCGAACTGTGGCTCGGAAAAAGTGAGCTACAGCGAAAAGCGCCGGACATGGACATGTGGCAGCCATCACGCCAAGCGCGAATTCTCCNNATTCTCCATCAAGGTCGGGACTATTTTCGAGGATTCCGCTGTTCCGCTGGAGAAGTGGATGACTGCAATCTGGATGCTCACTAACTGCAAAAATGGTGTGAGTAGTTACGAGATTGGCCGCGCCGTTGGCGTTACACAACGGACGGCATGGTTCATGCTCCATCGCGTGCGGGCCATTCTCCAAGACCCCACATTTGGAACCAAGCTCCACGGGGAAATAGAAGCTGACGAAACTTTCATCGGCGGGAAGGCTCGCAACATGCACCTTGACAAGCGTGAGCGCCGGATTACTGGTACTGGTGGAAAAGACAAAACCGTTGTGTTCGGCGCTCTTGAACGTGGCGGACGTGTTCGCGCAGTCGTTATCGGAGACCGTAAAAGAGAAGCCATCCAAAGCAACGTTCGCGCCCATGTGAAGGCTGGCGCTGCGCTCTATACGGACGCGCTTCATTCCTATGACGGATTGGCTCAGGACTACGCCCACAAGGTTGTTGACCATGCCGAATGCTATGTTGACGGCAAGGTGCACACTAACGGGCTTGAGAATTTCTGGAGCCTTCTGAAGCGCGGGATCAATGGCACCTATGTGAGTGTTGAACCATTCCATCTCTTTCGCTACCTTGACGAACAAATGTTCCGTTTCAACAACCGCAAAGACACCAGC
>PKXT01000270.1 GCA_003133505.1 Acidobacteriota bacterium | reverse complement strand
AGCCCAGCTACGGCCTCACCGATGCGGAAGTGGAACGCATGCTCGAAGAATCCATCGAGTTCGCTGAGATGGATTTTTCCGAGCGTCAGCTTATCGAAGCGCGCAACGAGGCAGAAACCGTGCTTAAGGCGACGGAGAAGACTTTGGCGCGAGAGGATTCCGCCGAATTAGATACCGCAGAACGCGATGACATTGTTGCCGTGGCCGGTGCGTTGCGGCAGGGGATGGCTGGTACGGATTACAAGCTCATCCGCGCCCGGATGGACGAATTGAATCAGGTCACCACGCACCTTGCCGAGCTGGTAATGAACCAGGCCATGCAAACCGCGCTGGAAGGCAAACGGGTGGACGAAGCGTGAGGAAGGAGCGCCAATGGGCGGACAGAATCCATATATAGAGCAGGTCGAATTCGTCCCGGCCACGAAGAAATTCAAAATCACCTTCGTGCGCGAAGGCCAGACGGTGGAGGCCGATCCAGAGAAAATTCCCTACGATCACAATGGCCTGCCGGGCAGCATTCTGGACGTGGCCCTGGGCCATCACGTGGGACTTGATCATGCTTGTGGCGGCGTGGTGGCGTGTTCCACATGCCACGTCATCGTTCATCAGGGACTGGAATCCTGCAATGAAGCCAGTGACGCCGAGCTTGATCAATTGGATGAGGCGCCGGGCGTGACGCCGAAATCGCGGCTTAGTTGCCAGTGCGTTCCGGACGGCACGGCGGATCTGGTGGTGGAAATTCCCGAATGGAACAAGAATTACGCGCGCGAGACGGAGCACTAAGAGTTTTAATTGATGAAAAGCAGTTTCTCGCTCTGCACGGAAACGACGGCGGGTGCATTCGTTCGGGAATGGCGGACGCTAGCCATTAGGCGCCTGACCGATTGGCAGGGAAAACAATCTCAAAGGAGTGTTATGCCGGATACGTTCGATTGGGATGACGCAGAGGAAATCGGCATTCGCCTTGCCGATAAATTTCCCGGGACTGATCCGCTGACGATTCGCTTCACGGATCTCCGCAAATGGGTCACTGAGCTGCTGGGATTCACCGGCGATGCCTCCCTCTCCAATGAAGGCAAGCTCGAAGCCATTCAAATGGCCTGGCACGAGGAATTTCAGGATCGCCAATAGCGGAAACGAGTATTTTTATACCAGACAACCTTGGGCCATGAGGCTCAGTAAAACGCCGCTTCGCGGTAGGGGAAATCGAGGAAGGACTTTGATGAAGTGGCTGTTCATTCTGATAGGCGTAATCGTCGTGCTGATTGCTGCAGTGGCTCTGATTGGGCTGACTGTGCCCGAGGAACATAGCGCGTCGCGCGCCGCCATATATCAAGAGCCGCCAGCCGAGGTATGGCGGACCATCACGGATTTCGGCTCCTATCCCGCGTGGCGGACGGACGTGAAGAAAGTTGATTTATTGCCCGGACAAAATGGTTTGCCCGCCTGGCGGGAAACGGATTCGCATGGCAATAGCATCCCCTATGAGGTCGTGGAAATTCATCCGCCCGAAACATTGACGGCGGTTATCGCCGATCCCCAATTGCCATTCAGCGGGAAGTGGACATGGGACATTCAGCCGGTCAACGGCGGTTCCAGGTTGCGCATTTATGAAACGGGAGACGTCCACAACCCCATCTTTCGTTTTGTGGCGCGGTTTGTCATGGGCTATACAAGGACCATGGATTTGTACTTAAAGGCTCTGGGAACGAAATTTGGCGAAAACGTCCGCCCTGCGAATTAGGCGGACGCAAGCCCAGCTAGGTCATCAGCAATGCCGTTTGCCGTCCGTTAACCGCTCTTCCCAACGTTAGTCGTTGTAATTTGCTCCCCCCGGCTAAATTCATTTTATGATGTCCACATGGCGCCACTCCTACAGGCAAGCGGTCTCACTGTCGAATTGCCCACTCCGCAGGGTTGGATTCAACCGGTGCAAGACTTGTCTTTTCGCATTGAAGAAGGCGAAGTGTTGAGTATTGTGGGGGAATCGGGCTCAGGGAAGACGATGCTCGCGCTCGCGCTCATGGGATTGTTGCCGCGGGGTGGGCGAGCAACGGGCGAAGCGATATTGCAATCCAGGGCGCCGGAAGACGGCGGAATGCCAGGGCGATCGGCCAATCTGCTGGCCGCCTCGCCGCCCGAGATGCGGGCAATTCGCGGGCGCGAGATCGCCATCGTTTTTCAAGAGCCGCTTTCGGCGCTGAATCCGGTGATGCGCGCGGGAGCGCAGATTGAAGAAGCTATTCGCGCGCATCAACCGCGGTTGCGAGCGAGGAAGGTTCGCGAACTCGCGCTGGAATCCATGCGCCGGGCGGCGATTCCACAAGCGGAGATTCGCGCATCGCAATATCCACACCAACTTTCCGGAGGGCTGCGCCAGCGCACCATGATCGCAATGGCCTTGGCATCCGGCCCACGTTTGCTGATTGCCGATGAGCCGACAACCGCGCTCGACCCCACCGTCCAAAAACAAATTTTGGAATTGCTCAAACGGTTGGGGGATGAACTGGGATTGGCGATCCTTTTCATCACTCACGATCTGGCCGTTGCCAATGAAATTGCCGACCGGTTATGCGTGATGAACGCGGGGCGTTTTGTGGAGGAAGGGCCAGCCGGCGAAGTGCTGACTCACCCGCGTCATGCATACACTAAGAAGCTGTTGCGAGCGGCGCCCCGGCTGGTTCGAAGAGCGGTTGGGTCCTAAAGATATGAATTCTCTGCTGAGCGTGCGAGAGTTGCGGAAATCGTTTGTTTCGTCTCGCGGTTCCACGCCGGAGAATGAGGAACGGTCCTTGGCGGTGAATGGCTTGAGTTTTGACGTGTCCCGCGGAGAAACATTTGGGATTGTGGGGGAATCGGGCTGCGGAAAAACTACGCTGGCACGGCTTATATTGCGGCTCATTCCACCGGACGGCGGCGGCATAAA
>PKXT01000346.1 GCA_003133505.1 Acidobacteriota bacterium | reverse complement strand
TTCTCCTCGTTTTGCTCATTATTATTATGGCTATCACGCCGACTGTTCCCAAGGGGCTGGAGGCGCTGGTCCCGCAGCCTTCCCCGCCTAATACCAAGGACAATCCTGATTTGCTATCCAAGACCATCGTCGTTCAGGTGCTGGCTAACGACACAGTTAAGATTAACGATGAGTCCACCACCTGGGATACGATGGGGAGCCGTCTCGGTGACATATTCAAGGAACGCGCCGAGAAAGTAGCTTTTGTTAAGGGCGATGATTCGGTCCAGTTTGCCGAAGTTGCTCGCGCCATTGATATCATGCGTGAAGCCGGCATTGATAAGGTCGGGCTAATTACCGCGAAGATTGAAGCCGGTCAATAACGGCGATGTTCCGGTCCGGTGTACGAACTTGCAAGAATTCTCGCCGTGGGCAGAATGTAGGACCAGATTTCTCGGATCCACTGGGCGGCGCTCTGCCGCTTAATTTCACTCTAGGTAAACCGCCGTTGCGCTTGATTTCCCGGTTCATTTCGCGGAGACGCACGGATGGAGGAAGGAGAAGGGGATGAAGCGANNTAGTGTGTGCAGTTTGCTTTTGGTGGTAGCCCTGATTGTCGGTGGTGCGGGCTGCTCCAAGCTTAAGGCACGGGACTTGCTGAACCGCGGCGTGCAGGCCTACAAGGACGGTCAATTCGACGCCGCCATTGAGGATTTTAAGCAAGCCAAGGATCTTGATCCTCACCTGGAAAATGCCCGGCTGTATCTGGCCACCGCTTATGCTTCGCAGTACATTCCCGGCGCGCCATCGCCTGACAATAACCGTCTTGGGCAGCAGGCCATCGAGGAATTCCAAGAGGTGTTGCAGGCCGATCCCAGCAATCTTTCCGCAATCGACGGTATCGGCTCTCTTTTATACAACATGGGAGCCAATCCCTTTGACCCTAAAGTGCTGGAGGAATCTAAGAGTTATCACCAAAAGCATATTCAGTTAAAGCCTGAAGATCCCGAATCCTATTACTGGATTGGGGTGATTGACTGGACGCTATCGTTTAAAGGCAATAAGGACATGCGCGCGGATTTCAATGGCAAGGCTAAGAAGCCAGTGAAGGACTTGGATCCCATGCCGGAGGCGCTCCGGTCGGAATTTGCCGACAAGTACGGCTCATTGGTTCAGGAAGGAATTCAGAACTTGCAGAAGGCTATCGAGATCAGACCCGATTACGATGACGCGATGGCCTATCTAAACCTAATGTACCGCCAGAAAGCCGATCTGGAAACTGACTCTGGCGCGCGCGATAACGATCTAAAACTCGCCGACGAGCTGGTAGACAAGGTGAAGGAAATCAAACAGAAAAAACTGGAGCAGCCCCCCCCGCCGGCTTCTTAGCTGCGCCTTTCCATTTCGTTTTCGTTCGGCATAAATCTTACGGCCGGTGATGGGCTTTAGCTCTCGCCGGCCTTTTGTTTTTTTTTAGAGTTTGCCGCAACGCGGATAAGGGGAGTGTTCTGTGGAGACTCGCGTGCTCTCCACTTAGGGCATTTCCCCCTTTATATCAGGTTATAATTGAGAGATATGAGTACTGCGGGGAAGGTGATCGGCATTTCAGGGTCGGCGCAACGCCATCTGGATTTGCGCTTTGTCGAGCTGATGGACAAAGTTCGCCGCGGCCGCCCCGGTGATGATTTGGAGCTTTTGCGCCGCGCTTATGACTTTGCCGCCAGGCAGCACGCGGCGCAGTTACGCGCCTCCGGAGATCCCTACCTTTCCCATCTATTGGAAGTTGCTCACATTCTGGCCGATTTGCGTCTGGATATCACCACACTTTGTGCCGCTTTGCTGCACGATGTGGTGGAAGATACCCGGATCACCATAGCCCAGCTTTCCGACCATTTCGGAGCGGATGTGGCCCGCCTGGTGGAAGGAGTAACCAAGATTAGCCGCTTGGATTTGCTGGCCCCGGAAGCCCGGCAGGCCGAGAATGTCCGAAAGATGCTCCTGGCCATGGTCAATGATGTGCGGGTGGTTCTAATTAAGTTGGCGGACCGTCTCCACAATATGCGCACGCTGGAATATCTTCCGCAGAATAGCCAGGAACGTATTGCTCGCGAGACACTGGAGATTTACGCGCCAGTGGCCAATCGTTTGGGAATGGGGCTTATGCGCGGCGAACTGGAAGATTATTCGTTCCGGTATCTGGAGCCCAGCGCTTTTTTGGGCCTTCAGAAGGACATTGAATCGCGCAAGAAGGTCCATGAAAGGTTCTTGGGCGACGTACAGGACGTGATCTGTAAAAAGCTGGTGGAAAGCGGAATACCCGCGGAAGTGGAAGCGCGCATCAAGCGTCTATATTCGCTTCACTTGAAAATTCACCGCCAGGAACGAGCTCTGGAGCAGGTCTACGATCTCCTCGCGGTGCGTGTGATTACCGATTCTGAACGGAACTGCTATGCGGCGCTGGGTGTGGTCCATCAGTTGTGGCCGCCCGTGCCCGGCCGTTTTAAGGACTACATTGCCATTCCGAGGCCGAATTTGTACCAGTCGCTCCACACCACCGTAATGCATTCCGGGCAGCCGTTTGAGGTGCAGATCCGCACGCAGGAAATGCACCGTGTTGCAGAACAGGGCGTGGCCGCGCATTGGAAATACAAGGACGGGAAGCCCGTTTCCGCGCGCGACGACCAGCGGATCGTGTGGATGCGTCAGCTGATCGAGTGGGTTCGGGAAATGCAGGAACCCGATCAATTTCTTTCCACGCTGCGCGTGGACCTTTACCCCCAGGAGGTTTACACGTTTTCGCCCAAGGGACGGGTGGTACCACTGCCTCATGATGCTAGTCCGGTGGATTTTGCTTATGCGATTCACACAGAAGTGGGTCATCAATGCGCTGGCGCGAAAGTCAACGGCCAAATCGTGCCTCTCCGCCAAAAGCTTACCAATGGCGACGTGGTCGAAATTCTCACCCAGAAGGGCCACACTCCCAGCCGCGATTGGCTGAAATTCGTACAGACGTCGCGGGCTCGAGGCAAAATTCTTCATTGGATTCATCTGCGCGAACGCGACGAGGCAACCGAGGTAGGCCGCCGCCTCATGGAAAAGGAATCCCGGCAGCATGGCCTGAGCCTCAACCGCATTCCGGAGGGCGCACTCCAAAAGGTAGCGGTGGAGTATGGCTGCGGGCGCGTCAATGATCTTTATGCCGAACTCGGGTATGGCAAATGGTCGGCCCGGCAAGTACTGGCCAAGGCGACCGGTCTGCCATTGACGGAGCTGCCCGAGGCCCAGCCCACGAGAATTGTTTCGACCGTTAAAAGAATGCTCGGGCTGCAGGAACCGGCCATCAGCATTCGCGGTCACGACGATCTGATGGCTTACCGCGCGCAGTGCTGTAATCCAATTCCGGGCGATTCAATTATCGGCTATATCACCCGGGGGCGCGGTGTGGCGATTCACGGAAAGACTTGTCCCAATGTGGAGAAGCTTCTTTATGACGCGGATCGGCGCATTACCGCTGAATGGTCCGGTTCGCCGGACTCGGCTTTCGAAGCCCGATTGCGTGTGATTGCGCTGGATCGGCCCGGCATTCTCGCGAATATCACCGCTGCGGTGAGCAATGCCGGGGCCAACATTCGCAATTGTGAGTCGGGAAGCTCGGGAGCGCATGCGCGGGTCGAACTCTCCGTCGAAGTGAAGAATCGTCATCAGTTGGAGCAGATCATCCAACGGGTGAAGAAGACAGACGGTATCTTTACCGTCGAGCGTCTATACAAGGTTTAGCGGGCAGGACTATTTCAGGTTTTGGGAGGCTCACTTGCGCGAGATCATTTTATCCGAATCCGCTCCGAAGGCTATTGGACCTTATTCGCAGGCGATTCGCACCCGTGACTTGCTGTTCCTTTCCGGCCAGGTCGCGCTCGATCCCGCTAGCGGCCAGATGATCGTGGGAGACGTCCGTGAACAGACCGAGCGCGTGCTCAAGAATCTGCAGGAAGTGCTCGAAGCCGCCGACTCAGCGCTGGAGCGCGTCGTAAAGACGACGGTCTATTTGAAGGACATGAATGATTTTGCCGCAATGAATGAAGTCTATGGGCGCTTCTTTACCGCTGATCCACCTGCACGCTCAACCGTGGAAGTCGCGCGATTGCCGCGGGACGCCCGGGTGGAAATTGACGCCATCGCCCTTATCTAAATCTGCAATCTGCAGAGGGTTATTCGCGACAATAGACGCGAATAAAGAATTGGGGATCGCCCACCTGGGGGTTCGGTGAGGAATCGCCGCCGAAGATTGCGCAGGTGTGAAAATTGATCCCAACCCACTTCATTAGCGCCACGTCGTAGTCGCGGCCAAACGAAGTCTGGCCAAATTCCTTTGTTGAGCGATTGGTTACCAGGAAGAAATGCGTGTTGGTTTTTTGCAGATTGCGTATCGCAAGCTGTTCGGTGTCCGCGTCCAACATTCCCGGAACCAGGATTTCATCGCGAAGCGGATTTCTGCGATCGGCAAGGAAATCCAGTGAAGTCCCTTCCGGTGCCACAGCCACAAAATCCCCAGGGCCTGACTGACTCGCCAAAAAATTCGCCGTCTCGGCGAATGTACGGCCGAGATCTGGCTGCGTCCACATGGTTCCGCGCACGGCTGCCAGCCGATAAGAGTATTTCTTACGATATCGAATTGAAAGAGTGATAGCGCTGGCAGTAATAGCCAACAGCAACACAGTCATTCCCAGGCGCCTGGCGAGATCGCGCTCCGTAACGCCCGTAAACAGCCCCGGGAAAATGCGAGTCCAGCAATAGACGAAGACCAACAAGCTCGCCGGTATGAGCACGGAACTGAGAGCGCCTCCCGTGGATACGCGCAGGAATATTCGCGTCAGACTGAGTAGCGAAAAGACCAATATTAGCAGCCATTGCAGAGACGTTGTTTCCTGCTCGCGTCCGGCTTGCAGCCTCTGAATGTATTCGCGCAAGCCAACTGCCAATAGCAATACCAAAATAATTGGCATGGGCAGCATGGGTCCTAAATCTCCCAGACCAATACTGCAAGCGGCNNTCGACCTATGGGCGCGGCCCCGCTCCGCAGCCACCATCAGGCAGACGGCTCCAAGAATTCCTGCCATCGCTAGCAGGCGAACCAGGGAAACGACCATCAGCAGAATTGAATGCCCAGGGCGGTCATATCCGAACCGTACCTGATTGAAATGGATCAGTTGCCATGGAACATGGCCGAAGAAAAGGTAGCTCTGTTGCGTCAGAATCGCCCAGCCTGTTTTTTTTGCAATTGCGGCATAGACGAGGGCGGGAATTGCAATCGCCGGCGTAAGAAAAATCGCGTTGCGCGAGAGGAAGCGCCGAGGAAGGCCTGCCTCTAACAAAAGCACCGCCGCCAGGACCGTTGCCAGACCAACGATTCCCGCCTCAGTCTTCGCTAACATAGCTAGCCCCGCACAGACGCCGGCAACCAGCAAATAAATGCCCCGCCGCTTTTCGAGATAGCGAAGCGACAAAGCTAGAACCGCTAGCGTGAACAGGCAGCCCTGCAGCGCGGAATATGCGTAGGGCAGGATGTAGTTGCCTTCGGGCTTGAACGCACAAATCCAGGTGACTGCCAAGACTGTCACCATGGATTCCGCCGGTTCGAGTATCCGCCGCCCCACCCAATAAACCAGCGCGAGAATCATGCTCGCGATAACAATACCGCCGGCACAGAGCACCGATAAACGCACTCCGAAAATGGCATATAGCGCGGCGTTGAAGTAGGGCGCGAGCGGGCCATAAATGTAGCGGACCTGCGAATACAGCATTTCTCCGCGAAGCAGACGCAGCGGGACGTTCATTTCTCGCCCCGCATCAATAAGCGGATTGCCCCACCGCTGCCAAGACATCCAGAGGCCAATTAGAAATGATATAGATGCTAACGCGATATGAGGAACATCGCGCCGTCCAATAGCGGTTGGCGTCTCAGGCATATACTTTGGGGTATTCAGCTTCAGTGCTCGTTTATCAATTTCTTAAAGGCGGGATTCCCCTGCAGACTGTCAAAATTCGGAGTAGCGCGCAATAAGTCGCGCGAATATCCAGCTGCCACGGCCTGGCGCAGATAGCCAAGCGCCGACTTGTTATCTCCAAATTGAATTCCTATCAAGGCTGCATTGGATAGGACCTCGGCATTATGGGGTTCCAAAGCAAGCGCCTTAGACAGGTCTTCGCGAGCTTCCTGCTGCTTCCCGAGCATGGCGTAGTAGTAGGCCGCGTCACTCAGTATTTCAGCGTCACGGGGATTAACGCGCAGCATTTCCTCCGCGAGAGCTATCGCCTTGCGGTACGCATCGGGGGCCTTCCCTCGTTCGCCGGGAGCCCAATAGTAGGAATCACCCAGATTTCCCCATACGTTGTAATTTTGTTGATCCACACGGACCGCTTGCTCGTTGGTTCGCGCCGCTTGAGCAAACTGCTTCTGGGCGAAATAAGCGTACGCAAGATTTGAATAGGCATTCTCGGTGGGGCGAATGCTGATCGATTGCTGGTACATGGGGATTGCTTCGGCGTAACGGCCTTGTTCGAAATATGCGATGGCCAGATTGCCATATCCGACGAAACTGTCCGGAGCGAGTTTCAGCAGTTGCTGAAATTGATTGATAGCTTCCGCAAAGCGCCCATGTCTTAAATAAAATCCCCCCAACAGGTTATACACCCGCCAATAACCAGGCCGAAGAGCTACAGCCTGCTTGTAAGTCTTCTCGGCAAGTTCCATTTCGCCGAGCTCTTCATACGCTTTCCCCAGACCCGTATAGGCTTCGTCGCTCGTCGGTTCTAGTTGCAGAGCCCGCTGGAATTCGGTCACCGCCTGGTTGTATTGGCCTGTTCCATCCGAGACTAGGCCTAGGCAGATATGTCCAGTGGCTTGGTCATCGGCCAGTGCCACGGCGTGCGTGCAAGCGGTGCGAGCCTGAGTCATCCATACGGCGTCCTTGGTTAAATGAAATTTTCGAAAGTATGCTTCGCCGAGTCCACCAAATGCGAGTGAATACTGCGGATCTTGCTCCAGAGCGTGCTTGAAAACTGCTATCGCATTATCCACATTTTCAATTTTGTCGTACTCCTGCAGGTAGCCCCGTCCTTGCACGTAGTAATCGTATGCCGCGGGCTGCTCTGTCCCGTGAGCTTCCACAGTCTTCCTCTCGTGCGGTGCAAGTTGGATTCGAAGCATATCCGCCACGCCCTCCACCACTTTGTCCTCCGCAGCGAATGGGTCATCATCCGTCACGGTAATGGCGTCGGATCGAAGCTGCAGATGCGTTTTCGTATCCACTAGGCTGTAAGTAACACGCAGACGATCCCCTGACCGGTGGAGGTTTCCTGTTAGCACCATGTTGGCGCCGAATTCCTGACGCGCTTGCTCGGCGTCCCGAACATGCTTATCCTGCACCTCCGATGCCGGCACCACCTGAAGAGATTTCCTCCCCGTTAGCTGTGTCAGTTTGGCATTTACTGTTTCGGCCAGGCCGTCGGCGAACGCTTTGCTCTGTGCGTCGCTTTCCGCCGTGGTGAAGGGAAGTACCACAAGTTGCGCCACATCGGGCACGGTTGGCCTCCCGCCTAGCCAGGTTCGCGCAGTGTCTCGGAACGAAGGTACTAACGCCACCGTCAACAGCACCGCCAAGATTGCCGACGCAACAACCAGGAGCGCCATGTGCCGTAATTTTGGCCGGCCCGCTATGGCGGTGTATCCCGACAACGTGGCATCGCGTACGGCACGCACGTCGGTCGCTATTTCACCCGCACTTATATACCTTTCGGCTATTTTCTTGGCGAGCATGCGGCTTACAACTTGCTCCATCCCTTTTGGCAGCGAGGGATTCAGTTGCCCAAGCACACGGGGTTCTTCGTTGAAAATGCGGTCAGCGGTGGAAGCCAGGTTATTTTCGCGGAACGGATGAACGCCGGTCAGACATTCGTAAAACACAATTCCCAGGGCAAAGATATCGGCGGGCCGGTCAGGGTTCCCCCCGCGCAAGACCTCGGGAGCCATATAAGCCGGCGTGCCTCCCACGGGGCCGGCCAGATCGGGCAAGCTGTCCATGGTCAAATCCGGGGTGATATCAGCTCTCCGCCGGGCCAGACCAAAGTCCAATAGTTTTACCTGGCCGGCCAGAGTCAACATGATGTTATCGGGTTTGATGTCTCCGTGGATGATTCCTTTATCATGAGCCGCCGCGAGCGCTTCGGTGCATTGAATAGCGATGGGCAGAAATTCATCAAGGANNAGGATCAACTGCGATTGTTTCATGCGCTGCCGGAGGGTTATGCCCTCGACATATTCCATCACCAGGCAAAGCTCGCCGTTTTCCTCCACGACGTCATATACCGCGGCGATATGGGGATGATTCAGGGCGCAGGCCCGGCGGGCCTCCACCATCAGTCGCTGGTGAGAGGTGGGATCACGGCGCAGCGCGGCGGACAATCTCTTAATTGCCACCACGCGTTTTAATTTGGGGTCGTCGGCTTTATAAACTTCACCCATGCCCCCGGCACCCAAACGGGTACGGAGCACAAAGCGGCCGATGTTGGCGAGAGCGAGTTCCGTCGAACTGTCGGCGAAAGGCTGGTTTTCGTCCGGCTCAGCGATGGCTAAAGTCCCTTGGTAAAGGCACTGGAAGGCATTTTACTCCATCTGATGTGCGGTACAAGCGATTTGGCGGGAGGGCCTCCACTACCGATACCCCGGGCTCTCTGAAATAGCGGCAGTGAAAGCCATAAACTTCGCGATGTGAGCGCACCGCTTCTCTTGCCCAACGCCCATGGCGGGCATTCCCCGTCCATCCTCGGCTGAAGAAGGCACGGCGCGCTTGTACTCCGGCGTTGAAAACTGATAGGCTGGCCGCCAAAGGGGATTTGGTGGCTTCTATTCTCGACCGGCTTCCCTCCATCCTGGTTTTAGCCGTGCTGGTGGGGATTTTTGTCTCCATTCGCAAGCACTCGCCCTCCCCGCGCAATCACCTGTGGATGCTCGCCTGGACTTTGGTCTTCGTCCACTTTCTCGTGCAAGTATTCGAGGTTCACACCGGCCTGGTGGAAGGACTCATCGAATCGGTGGATACAGGCGCACTGGAGATTGCCGGCGTCTTATTCGCCATCTCGATGAGCATTACCGCCGAGGACAGCCATTTGCGGCGGGTCTTGTNNTCTTGTCCTTTGTTCTCGTTGTTCCGCTGGCGCTTTACACCATCGGCGCAACCCTGGAATGGCGCGCCGATTGGGCCCTCGCCGGGATCCTGGCGATTTTATTTCTCACTGGAATCACTTTTCAGCTTTTTGCCTATCGCAGGACGTCCTTATTTCACGTATGTGTCTCGCTGGTGTTGATCTCCGCGGGAATATGGTCAGTGACAGCGCAATTCCGGGGAAACTCCGATCCTGGTGAGACCTGCCTCCTGGCCCTAGGTTACGGTCTTGCTGGAGTCTTGTATTGGCNNCGCATGTCGGCGGGCGCATTAGCCATCATTGGCGGATTTCTCTCTTGGGCAGCGGTTTTTCCCATCGGAATGATCTTGGACAGGTTCTATCCCCATCTCATAATCAACGCGGAAATATGGAATGTTCCGAAGCTATTTGTAGCCTTTGGAATGATCCTTTCGCTTTTGGAGGAAGAATCGCGTCTAAATCAGCAGAGCATGGCTCGCGAACATGCCGAACATGCCATGTTGGAGCGGTTTTCGCATGCCACGTCACGGCTGTTGACCGCCCGGAAGCCTTTGGACGTTTGCAAGGAGATTGCTGAGGCGATCCGGGGCACATCCTCGTTCCGGCTAGCGGCTGTGCTCCTATCTGTCAATGACAACACCGTGGTTTTAGGGGGATCGAGCGGCCTGGACACGGCCGAGATTGCGTCGCTCGCTCATCAGGCTAGAAAATGGACTTCCGCGCAGTTCATAGAATTCTGCGGCAACGGATCAAAGTTGGGCCGCAATTCCTTTCGCGTGCTTCCTACGGGGCTGTTGCCAGCCAGGGTTATGTTTTTCCTTACAGAACCGGTGGGAGCAGCCCTCGCCCCCATGGCTGAAGTGATTGTACCCTTGGCCGCCTCACCCGGTACCGCGAGGGGGTGGATTTTACTTTGCGCCCCGGAGGCTGCCCTCTCAAATAATTCCACGGAAATGGTCAAAATCGAAATGCTTGCGGCCGATCTCGCGGTTTCTCTGGAAAATACACGATTGCATCATCAGCTTGTGCGATCGGAAAAATTGGCGGCCCTCGGCCAGTTGGTGGCTGGGGTGGCTCATGAGATGAACAATCCCCTGACAGCCGTGATCGGTTACAACGATCTTCTTATGGATGAGGCCCAAACCGATGCTCTCCGCATACGCTTGGGAAAGCTGGGCAACGAAGCCCGCCGCATGAAGCGCATAGTAGAAGGTTTGCTCCGTTTTGCGCGCCAGAATAATCCCGCGGATTGTGCCTCAGACTTTGAGGCCACCTTTCGGGATGCCATCATGCTGCGAGAGCACGATCTTCGAACTCGGGGAATTCAAATTCAAATCGAAATCCCATCCTCTTTTCCTGCGCTGGCCATCCGCGAAGATGAATTAAAACAAGTATTGCTGAACTTGGTAAATAATTCCGTGGACGCGGTTCAGGATAGCAGAGAGAAAATCATCCATTTACGAGCCGGCGTTTGCGACGGGAAGGCCGGTATTCAAATCGAGGATTCGGGCCCTGGATTCGCGGACCTGAGCCGCGCGTTTGATCCGTTCTATACTACAAAGCCCGTGGGTCGCGGAACGGGTCTGGGCCTTTCAATTTGTTACGGGATTGTGAATGAATGTGGGGGAAAAATTCAAATTTCGAATAAAGACCCTTATGGCGCGATTGTTTCGATTGAATTGCCCGTGGTTGGCGCACCCGCGCTCGCTGTTTCATCATCTTCGTCGGCGTGAATGGTTGGCAGACCGGCCCCGTTTTCGTGCACGTTGTCGTATTCAAAGCGCAATACTGACCTCCCGTCATCCGGCGGATGAGCCACTACGTTAGCAAAGAAGAGGAATAAAATATCGATTGGCGGGAGAATTTTCCTGGGTGATGATCGCATTTTTCTGGGAATGATTGCGCTTCGTTTCCATATGACGCCACCGACAATCAAAGCGAGTCCGGCGATGTTCCTCCATTTTACATCGAGTTTGGCGCGGCGATTTTGGGGCCTGATGGAAACCGCCAGGCGCTCGACAAGGTGATGATTGATGCACAACAGAAATATCTGAGGATTTCCAGCTCTTTCCCCCAATTTTTACCCGGTGGCTGGCATCAGTACTGCTTCGCCCACATCATCCCATCCGTTCTTGCTGGGCAATTTTGCACTGGCGGATACGGACAAATAAGGCAGGCGCGATTCGACATGGCGATATTCAAGTCTTCCGACCCTTGGGCCTCTATCACTATTGTATTGAGCTTTGGATTATTCGCGATGGCACTGTTCGTCAAAGGGTTCACTCACGACCTCCTCCTTGAGGCCGGGATTTTTCTGGTATCTGTAAAGTTGATTCTCATGGCGAAAAAGAACAGAGAAGCGGAGGAACGCCTGGAGTGCCGGCTGGCGCAAATCGAGGAATTGTTGAGGCAATTGTATGCCCAACAGCTTGGGCGGTAACTTAGTAAGCGGTCGTCGCTTCCACGGTGTAGCTAACCAATACGAGAGTTGCTTCAGCTAAGAGAGAAGAAAGCGATTAAATTTGACAGGACGCCGGAGTAAGGCTAAGGTGCCGGTTCCCAGTGATTGCCCATTCCGGCGAGAATTGCGGGCCGCAACAGGAACTTTCCCTGTTGAACACGCAACATGTGAGTGGCCGACACTTGGGAAAAGGCAAGAAAGGAGCTCTACCTAAATGAACAAAGCGATGAAGATCCTGTTAAGTGCCGCATTTGCAGTCACGATGTCTGGCGCGGCCATGGCACATCACATATGCGCTTATGCCAATGACAACATTTTTACCNNGGCCCCATCAATACCGTGGACGGATATAAATTCGGCATTGGCGGATCCACGGTTTATCTGCAGCCGGTAGCCACCAATGGAGAGGGCATTGGAGGCGGATTCTTCACGAGTGGCTTGGGCGCGCTCAGGGTTTCAGGAAACGATTTATACGTGGATGATGCCTATACCAACGATATTACCCATTTTGTGATCAGGCCGTCCAGCTGCCTGTTGACCCGGGACAATACTCTTTATCCCTCTGGAGATACTGGTGATGGCAGTGGCGATGCAATGGCCGCGGCATCCGGGAAATTCCTCTACGTGGGTTCAACCGGCGACAATAATATTTACATGCTCACGATTATGGCGCGGGGCGGCCTTTCGGTTTCGGTATCGGTAGCCACCACCCCCGCCGCCCCGACCAGTATCGCGGTCTCCGCGGACGGGCAGACCCTGGNNGCTGGGCGCGCCCAATTGCCAGAACACAGCGGGATTTCCGGCGGACATCTCCATTGATCCAGCATCCGCGTGCGTATATGCGGGAGAATCGAACCCGGGAGCTTCCGAGGTGGTCGCCCTTCCGCTTGTCAGTGGAGTGCTGGGGACGGCTACGGATTACATATTGGGACCCGGGCTGAATTCCAGCGCGGTACTGGTGAGCAGTGACGACAGTCACCTTTATATCAGCAACCAGGGAAGCGCCCAAGTGACCACCGCCAATATTTCCACGGGCTGTGGCTTGTCCTATTCCGCGGGGCAAGTCGTGGCCGACGGAACAGCCACCGACAGCCCGGGACAGCTATCCCAAGGCGGAGGCCTTCCCTTCGTAGTGACTGGCGACTATAGCAGTGTGGGAAAGCCGCGGATGGGCTTGTTTAGGATCAACGGAAACACGCTGGCGCCTTATATGCCTGGCGTGCATCGCCTGACCGGCGTGCCGAACAATGCACCCTTTTCTGTGGTCGCAATCGTAGAGGAGTAACCGGATGACCGACGGTGGCCTCGCTGGGCCGGGCGACGTGATAAATTTGCAGCTGCTAACAAACAATGGTGGGCCTGGGTAGACTCGAACTACCGACCTCACCCTTATCAGTTCTTTCCCCGGTGATTCCAGCGAGGAGCCTGAGCGGGCTCAAGTGACGGAAGAGCGCGGAGATGATCGCGATTACGCTGACTTGCAATGAGCGCGAGCGAGCGGCCGGGAGCGCGTGTTACCACGCGACGCGGGCAGGGTTACGTCACATTTCACGTCACAATCCGATGACAACAAGGTTTCGTTGTGCACAGAGTTTAGCAGGACTGACTCAAAAATTGCGTTGCGCCCGGGCGAGCAGGCTATTTCAGCGCGGCTGAACCTGAACCTCCGGATACTGCTTGGAAATGCTCGTCAGCAGAGTGGAAGGCGCGTCCTTCAGGTGGACGTCGAAGAACGTGTGCACGTATTCGGCAGTAATGGTGAGCCCACGGCGCTCGTCCAAGCCGCCGAATCCAAGTATGCGCATCAGCCTGATGACGGAATGGCTCGTCAGTAGCATCTGGTCGCTGAAACTAAAGTGATTCGCCCCGCGAATGGTTATGAATAGCCGTCCGTTCGGAAGGCGGTCGTAAATGGATTGGAAGTTGGCAAGGACCTGGCTGCTAGTGTACTGTCCTAC
>PKXT01000299.1 GCA_003133505.1 Acidobacteriota bacterium | reverse complement strand
TGGTTTGGGGCCATCACATGTTTGTCTCCGGGATGAGCCCTTATTCCGGCTTGGCGTTTTCTTTTCTGACATTGGCCATCGGTGTGCCCTCGGCCATTAAGACGTTCAATTGGCTAGGAACCCTCTGGGGCGCTCGAATTCAGTTCACCGTCCCAATGCTTTTCGCCTTGGGATTTGTTTCCCTTTTCGTCAGCGGAGGTCTTTCGGGCATCTTCCTGGCCCAGCCCGCGATTGACCAGTATCTCCACGACACCTATTTCGTCGTCGCCCATTTCCATCTGATCATGGGCGTCGCGGCGATTTTCGGTATATTCGCGGCCACCTATTTCTGGTTTCCGAAAATGTTTGGACGCATGATGAACGACGGAATGGGTCGGCTGCATTTCTGGATAACTTTTATTGGGGTTTACTGCATCTTCATGCCCATGCATTTCATCGGCATTATGGGCCATCCCCGGCGCTATGCGGATGCCACCGGAGTCAACTATCTGGTGCCCATGCATCCCATACATGTTTTTATCAGCGTCGCGGCATTTGTGACCGCCGCGGTACAACTGGTGTTCCTGTTCAACTTTTTCTGGAGCATAAAAAAAGNNAGAGCGCCGATCAATCCCTGGCACGCCACGACCCTGGAATGGACCGTTTCCTCGCCGCCGCCCCATGATAATTTTGACGGTCACTATCCCACCGTTTATCGCGGCCCATATGAATTCAGTGTTCCAGGGGCGGCTGACGATTTCATCCCCCAGAACTTAACTCCAGCGGAAGTTGGGCAGGTACGTTAGCAGGCTATGGCTCCTGTAATCACAGTTGCTGACGAATTGGAGTTGATTAGGACCGGCGTCACGGATCACGGTCACGGCCGTGGAGGCCGGGGCAATGGCAGCGGCTTTGAACGAGGCCACGGCGGCAGCGAGGGTGGTAAGCGTTCTGGTGATGCCGCTGTGCCACAACGCGCATATATAACTGGCATCGCGGTGGCGCTGGCCGCCATCCTGATGTTTTTCATGGCCCTGGTAAGCGCGTATATGGTGCGTAAGGGCTTTCCAAATAGCGGGTGGCAGTATTTGGAGCTGCCCCGCATTCTATGGCTCAACACGCTTGTCTTGTTGGCTTCCAGCGTTACTATCGTGTTGGCGCGCCGCCGTCTCGCGGAACACGATCAAAGCGGTTTCCGGTACTGGTGGATGCTCACGACCGCTCTCGGATTTATTTTCCTAGGCGGCCAGTTACTGGCATGGCGGCAACTGGAACACGCTGGGGTTTATCTTTCATCCAATCCCAGTAGCAGTTTTTTTTACGTATTCACGGCCGCTCATGGGGTGCATCTGTTTGGCGGCTTGGTAGCTCTCATAGCGGTCGCCGTCCGTGACCCACGGCACCTAACCCGCGGCACGGCCACCGAAGTTGCGGAAGTTTATTGGCATTTCATGGACGGGCTGTGGGTGTTTCTGTTCCTACTTCTATTCTTGGGCAGGTGACATGTGAGCCATTCGGAAGCTGAGTTCACAGCGGATTCGGCGTGGTCGGGAGGAGGATCTCCCTTTGCCATCAATTCGAAAAAACTGGGGATGTGGCTGTTTATCGTTTCCGATTCCCTGACGTTTTCCGCTTTGCTTATTGCCTACGCCTACGTGCGATTGGCCAGCCCGAACTGGCCGCGGCCCTTCGAACTTTGGCCGGGCATAGCAAAGTCTTCTTTGATGACTCTGGCGCTGCTTTCGAGCAGCCTCACAATGGTGATGGGAGTGGCGGCGGTGCATCGCGGCCAGCGCAGCCGGACCGTAAAATATCTATGGGCCACGATCGCCTTTGGAGTGGCCTTCATCGTTCTGCATGCTACCGAATGGGTCACCCTGATACATGAAGGTGTAACACCGTGGAGCAATCCCTGGGGCGCTCCGCTTTTTGGAGGCACTTTTTTCGGCCTGACTGGTTTACACATGCTCCACGTCACTATCGGAGTGATCTATCTCGCGGTAATGTCCTGGGGATACGGTAGTGGGCGGTTCGAAGCCGATGACGTTGAAGTAAGTGGCCTCTACTGGCACTTCGTGGACTTGGTCTGGATGTTTATTTTCCCAATGATTTATCTGCTCTCCGTAAATTACAAAAGCTGAGGAGCGATCACAGCATGAGCGCGCACCCTGAAGCTCTGGATACTGAAGCCATAGAACCTTTGCATGTTGTCGGCACTACGCGCCTTTTCGTCATGGTGTGGGTGGCGCTGCTCGGGCTAACCGTCGTGGAANNGCGTGTGCCGGTCAACGTGATGCTCACGATTCTGATTGGCCTGTCCTTGATCAAATCGGCGCTTATTATTTCCTACTTCATGCATCTTCGTTTCGAGCGCCTGGGACTATTTATCCTTTTGATCCCCGCGATGGTGTTTTGCATTAGCATGATGTTGCTGGTATTTTTCCCTGACAGCGTTCGCCTGATGAATATGCGGCCCCACTGACGTGGCAGTTCCTATCGAAAGATGGGTTCAGAGGATGATGGCGTGAAACAGTTCTTGCAATCCGCCGCCAAGATAACATTCCGGGCGCGAGCGCTCGGCGTCGCTTTGTTCGCCATACTGGCCATGGTTCCTCTCGTTCATGCGCAGGGCTGCGCCATGTGCTACAACAATGCCGCCGCTACCGGCCCACAGGGCACGCAAGTGCTTCGCCACGCGATCCTTGTCCTGCTGATCCCCCCGGCCACGATGTTTTGCGCGATTCTGGGGCTGCTCTACCAGCGCCGTAATTCCTCGCGTTAGGCCGCCGTGCCGTATTAGCCAGCATCTTTTCCTTTCGGCAAAGTTCCCTTATTCGACACATTATCTGTAAAGCATTTTCCGCATTCGTCACCGGACGTATAATTCTCTTACCCCAGCCGACTCTTGGAGCATCGCGCCATCTCATAAGTTTGTTAAGCGCGCGGCATTCGCAGCCGTTGCAATCAGGAGGAATCATGCACAAGATTCGCATCAATCCCATCATTGCTGTTCCCATTTGTATCGTCTGGATATTTCTTGGTGCAATTTCGGCCCACGCGCAAGGCCTGGCTTGCAACGTTATGAGCCTGGGTATTGGCGCGAACCTCAACGGATTCATTCCGTTTCCGTCCGACAATCTTTGGAACCAGAATATCTCCCAAGCGCCAGTCGATCCCAATTCAGGCAGCATCATCAATTTCATTGGACCCACTGTTGCTTTGCATCCCGATTTCGGCGCTGGACTCTATGCCGGGCAAAGTATCGGTATTCCCTACATCATCGTTCCGGATTCCACGGCGAGAGTGGACATTCGCTTTACCGCTTATGGCAGCGAAAGCGATCCCGGTCCGATGCCGGTTCCAGCGAATGCCCCCATCGAAGGCTATCCCCATCCCGGGGATGGCGACCGTCATGTACTGGTGCTTGACCAGGGTAATTGCTGGCTATACGAAATGGACAACAGTCATTTGCGGTCGGATAGAAGCTGGAACGCCGATTCCGCGGCGGTGTGGGATCTGTTGAGCGACGAACAGCGTCCATACACATGGACTTCCGCGGACGCCGCCGGTTTGCCGATTTTTCCGGGCTTGGTTCGGTATGACGAAGTGGCTGCGGGGCAGATCTCCCATGCGCTGCGGTTCACCCTGCAAAATAGCATTGAGGCGTTCACTCCGCCAGCCAGCCATTGGGCTCCAAATTCCACAGAGCAATACGCCGCGCCGATGGGAATGCGAATACGTTTGAAAGCCAGCTTCGATATTTCCGGGTTTTCGACGGCCAATCAAGTGATTCTTACGGCGCTCCAGCAATACGGAATGATCATGGCCGACAATGGCAGTTCGTTGTACCTGACCGGCACGCCAGACAATCGCTGGAGCAATAATGACCTGGGAAATCTGAAATCCATCACCGCGTCGGATTTCGAGGTCGTGCTGATCAATCCGCTCTACACGTCCACGAATGTGCCAACGGGCCCGGCACCCACGATCTCCAGTTTCAGTTGCGGCTCGCAGTGCACAGTCTCGTCCGGCACTCCGGTGACGCTGACCTGGGTCGTGGCCAATTCGCTCTACAACATCGTCTCGCCACAGATTGGAGCGATTCGCGGAACCAGCGTTGTCGTCACGCCCACGGTTACCACAACCTACACCCTATATGCGACTAATCAATATGGGCGCAAGAAAGCCACGGTCACGGTTACTGTGCAATAGCCGATTCTACGGTACAGCGAAGAGGTTATGGCGCGGGAGAACGCGGTGAATGTGCCATGTGTAAGGCGCAGGAATGTTCGTCACAAGGCGCGCCCAAGCCGGGTAGCGAATACCGGTGCCGGGCAATCCACCGGTAGGCAGACGGTCCAAACCACCGGAATGGGGGAATAGTCATTAGCCACCCCAGCCATTTCCATGCGGGAAGTTCCCGCAACATCGCCGCCCAGGAAAAATATCCGACATACCATTGGCCATTGTCCGTGACCGCATGCATCTCGGCCGCCAGCGCAGATTCGGAGAACGGCGCTTCCGCGGCGGCAACGGGATTATGATAATCCACGAACTCGACGCGGCCATGAGGATCGAAGCGCGCAACACGAGTCTGAACGCCGCGACAGAAGGGGCAAGCGCCATCGAAGTAAACGCGGAGGTCTGCGTCGGCTGGCATAGGCTTGCTTATTGGATGATAGCAAGTGGCAGACGGTTCCGGTCAGCCACGCCGCTTCTTTAAAGAAGCAGCATCTTGAGCCGGCCTGTCAGATCGTTTAGCGAAGGCGGGCTGGAGGATCGGCGGTTTCGGGAATTTCCGGCACGTGAGCGGGCACCGCGCCAAAAGCGCGCTGGGATGCGGGAAGTTGAGGCAGTCCGATGCCTTTGTTGAGTTCGAGATGATCCCTGGCGCAAGTGGGACAATAACCCTTGCCGTCCTCGCTATCGCGCAAGCTGGCCAAGTTGTAACAATTGCATATGCAGTCGCAATACCCTGTTGTGGATGCGGTCTTCATCGGAATCAGCGCCATAGCCAAAGCTCCCTGCAAGACCGATAGTAACGGTATGGCGTGTGGCGCGCAAGCGATTCAGGCATGAATCACGGAGGCGGCAGGCCGCTGTAGTACAAAATCTGGTGGAAGATTGGTACTATAGCGCGGCGTGAAATTTTCAACCAGGAGGGCGCGTTAAATGCCGGGGAAATCGAAAAGGGATGAAGCCAGAACATTGATGATCAATTCCAACGACGGCAGAGCAGGCGAACAAAGCCGAAACGAATCGCGCGCGGATGGATCGGCGCGGCGCATCTCCCGCCGAACGGTGTTGGGCGGGTTGGGAGCGGCGGCGGCGTTTGCCGTAATGCCAACGTCGCGAGCGGCATCGGCGGGTGGCGCATTCGCGCTGGCCTCTCCGAGCGGCGCGAGCGATGAAGACAAAGGCTCGTCACCGATCAATGCCAGCGGCGCAATGGAGCGGCTGAAAACCGGCAATGCGCGATTCGTGAGTGGGCATCTTCGCGGGAAAAATGACCTGCCGGAACTCCGGAAAAAGCTGGTCGTTGGGCAGCATCCCTTCGCGACGGTTGTGTGCTGCAGCGATTCGCGCGTACCACCCGAAATCGTATTCGATCAGAGTTTGGGGGATATTTTCCTGGTTCGTGTAGCCGGCAATATTATTGATACCGACGTGCTGGGGAGCATTGAATACGCCGTGCTGCATTTGAAGACTCCGTTGCTGTTTGTGCTGGGGCACCAGAAGTGCGGAGCGGTGGATGCCGCGCTGGCTGAACTCCAGGGCGAGGGGNNGGCATGAGCCAGAAAACATCACCGCGCTGCTACGCAAAATCACTCCTGGTCTGAAGGGCGTGGATCTAAAGCTGCCCAAGGATCAGTTGCTACAGGCCGCCGTCGAAGCCAACATTCACTGGACGGTGAAGCAATTGCGCGAAACTCCGGAACTGAAGAGAGTCCTGGACAGCAAGAAGCTGGGCCTTGCCTCCGCCGTATATGAGTTGGCGTCGGGCAACGTCAGGATAATGGAGCAATCCATCCCGGCATAGAAAATCCGTGTGGCCATGCCGGCCTCACGCCTGGCGCCCTTGGCTAGGTGCCGGTCCCGGACAATTTGATTTTCTGGGGACTGCCGCCGCCATTGTCAGTGACGCTGATGTCCGCCGTTCGTATGCCCATTTGTGTGGGTATGAAGCGAACAATGATGTTGCACGTTCCGCCCGCGTGAACGCTGCCGTGGCAGGTGTTGCTCACGGAGAAATCTCCGCTCTCCGCTCCAGTTACGGTAATTTTCGTGATGGTGAGGGTGGTCGAGCCGATATTGGTGAGAGTGGAGATCATAGGCGGACTGATTTTGCCCACCATTTCATTNNCCATTTCATTGCCGAAATTCAGGTGGCTCGGTGATAACACCACACCAAGACCCGTTCCCCTTAATGGAATTGTCTGGGGATTGCCCGCGCCATTGTCAGAAATCAATATAATTGCCGTTCGGGTGCCCCCAGTGACGGGCGCGAACTTTACCGTAACCGTGCAGCTTGAGCCAATGGCAAGGCTCCAGGGGCAGGTGTTGGTCTCCGAAAAATCCTCTGGATCCTTTCCGTCTATGACGATTTTTGAGATGCTCATGGGCTCGTAGCCGACGTTTGTTAAGGTGTCTGCGGGGCGCTGGTAGTCCCCACCATTTCGTTACCAAAGCCAAGAGGGCCGGGTAAAAGGGTCACGGCGGGCCCCTGAATCAGGAGGGAAACCTGCATACTAAGTTCACTGGTTATCGCCATGTCCAGCCTGCCATCCCCGTTGAAATCCCCTACCGCGACCGAGTCTGGATCCCTGCTGCCCGTTTCGAGAGATGAAGCCAGGCTGAAGTTTCCCGTACCGTCGCCCAAGAGGATCGAAATGGTATCCCCCACAACATTGACCACTACCAAGTCGGGATTTCCATCTCCATTGAAATCTCCAACAGCCAAGGAATCAGGGCCGCTGCCGGTGGCAGGAGATGACGTAAGGGTGAAATTTCCGGTTCTATCTCCGAGAAAAATGGAGATCGTATCGCTTCGTGCATTGGCCACAGCGAGGTCTAAATTTCCATCTCCATTGAAATCGCCCACGGCGACGGAAACGGGCGCAATGCGCGTTGGATGAGAGGGAGCGCGCGTGAAGTTTCCCGTTCCGTCTCCCAACAAGATGGAAATGTTACCCGGCATCGTCTCACCACAATTGGGAATACTTCCGCAAAGGTTGGCAACTGCCAGATCGAGCTTGCCGTCGCCATTGAAGTCACCGACCGCTACGGAAACCGGTTCATAGCCCGCTTTAGGAGATGAAGCCAGACGAAAATTGCCAGAGCCATCACCCAGAAGGATGGTGACGGTGCCATGGCTAGCTGAGCCACGGTCATAGTACACAAATGGAATGACGACCGCCAGATCAAGATTTCCATCTCCGTTGAAGTCACCTA
>PKXT01000172.1 GCA_003133505.1 Acidobacteriota bacterium | reverse complement strand
CCAGTCAGCGCAAAGCGGGGCATGCGAATGTGGCCGCCAATAAATGAGCCGATCAAGACAACGGCGCCAAGCTGAATCGCCGCTTCCACGCTGAGCGAGGCAACAAGGCGTTGCATGGCGGAGCGCGTCCGGTTCAGTTTTACCTCGTTCAACGCCTGACGATTCAGGCGGATACTGACGTCGAGTGTTTTATCATGTTCGGTCCACTTCTCTTTGAGGGCGTCCAGCTCCATCATGTCTTCTCCTTAATTGCGGTCTATTCGGTTTTGTTACTTGATGACGACGGGCCGCGGTGCTCCGGGAGATTCGGACTGCGGCCGCCCTGTTCCCGCAAACTCCTGCCTCATTTTCTGCTTTAATCTGCTGATCTTCGTTGCCACGTTGGTTTCGCTGATGCCCACCACGCCGGCGATCTCCTGGTAATTGTTCCCATCCAAAAAAAGCAGGACCAGCGCTTTGTTCAGCGGGTCAAGCGAATCAATGAACTGGTAAAGCAGCCGTATCTCTTCCGGATGTTTTTCCGCTTCTTTGGCCGCTTCCAGCAGATGCTCCTCGCTGGAGATTACATGCCTTGTTCGGGTGCTTTCGCGGCGGTAGAACGAAATCGCCACGTTCAGCGCGATCCGGTACATCCAGGTGGAAAACCGGTAGCGCTCGTCGAACTTGTTGAAGGATCTCCATAATTGGACGATGATCTCCTGGGCCAGATCCTCGCGATCATCAGAGTTGCGGCAGTATGAGTGGCAGACCTTGTAGAGGATCTTTTTGTGCTCATCCACCAGGCCCTGAAACCTGTCGCGATGCTCCGCTGTGCTCATCTGCTTCCTTTTACCAGCGCCGCCCCTGTTTGCTAACGGAGTCGCCTTTCACACTGTTATTCGCGCCAGCGTCCAAGAAATCACATTCCAGAGCGAACTTTTTCAGTGGGTACCGGCACCAGACCGTGCAAGCCATTCTTGGTTTGTGCCAGGGATACGGATGTAAGACGTTGGGTCTATGCACAGGATGGAGGTAAGGAAATCGTAGTCGCCGGTGAGAGAGATGCGGACACTCCTCTTCGGCGATGTCGCGTCGGGAGGCCACAGGCCCGCGGGATTTATGCGGATTTTCCATCCTGGGGGCAAGGGGTTCCAAGGCATTAGCATAGGAAGAATCTTAATACATTGGGAGTAGGCTCTCATTTAACCGAAGGCCAAAAAGCGACTTCGGATTATCTGTTGGACAGGAGGCGCCATGATTTCCAGGATGCAATCTCGGAATGGGATTGCCAAGATGTGGCTGCCCGGTGGCAGGTGTGGCTCTGACGTTGGCGGTGATGCTGGCTATGGGCGTAATGGACGCTCCCTCGGCCCAGGCGCTAACGTTCAAGGGGCTCTACAAATTCAGTGGAAGCCCCGACGGGAATTATCCCGCCGCTGGTTTGGTGGCGTTTGGGGAGCAGTTTTACGGCACCACCGGGGATGGCGGCGCTTTCAATGGCGGAACTGTGTTCGAGTTGGATAAATCAGGAACGGAAACGGTGTTATTGAGCTTTCGCCCGCAGGGGCAGGAGGGGGCCTATCCTTCCTCCGGCCTGCTGGCAGACTCCGTGGGTAACTTTTATGGCAGCACTGACGATGGTCGCGCTCACGGTTACGGAACAGTATTTGCCGTAAATACCGCCGGTGCGGAAACCGTGCTGTAAAGTTTCAAGGGTGCATCCCCGGGCGACGGCACCAGCCCCGGAGATTTATTCCGCGACCCATCGGGGAACCTTTGCGGCGCGACCATGCTAGGCGGCGATTCGAACTGCGACAACGGCGATGGGTACGGAACGGTGTTCAATGCTAAGTACCACCGGACGGGGCATACCCCTCCAGCGGTCTGGTACGTGACGCGACGGGCAATTTCTACGGGACTGCTGGTGGCGGCAGCACCAACCCGACATGCGCTCCCTTTGGGGGATGCGGAATTGTTTATAAACTCGACGCTACCGGTAAAGAGACCGTGCTCTACACTTTTACGGGCGCGCCGGACGGGGTGTTTCCCAGCGATCTGGTCTTGGACGCGACTGGCAATGTTTTTGGCACAACGANNCGGCGGCGCGGGCACATGCGCCTCCGGGCCCGGCTGCGGAACGGTATTCAAGCTGAATACCAGGACCGGCAGGGAGACCATTCTATACAGGTTCGCTGGCGGGACAGACGGGGCATTTCCCATTGCCGTGATCCGTGATATGACCGGCAATCTATACGGCACCACCGGAACTGGCGGCAACCCAATGTGTACTGACACTTACTACCCGGGCTGCGGAACTGTATTTGAGCTAGATACGGCTGGCCAAGAGATCGTACTGCACCGTTTTTCCAAGACGGATGGCGCACGACCCTCAGTCGGCTTGCTCCGGAATGCAGCGGGAATCATTTACGGCGTCACCACCTATGGAGGGTCCAGCAGCTGCAATTATGGTTGCGGAACCGTTTTCGAGATCAAGCCCTGAATGCGCCAGCCGGGCCGAAAGGACAACTGTTAGGAGGCGGAGCGACACGCGACGTTGTTAGCGGCGCTCCCTGCTAGCGCACGGTGATTGCGGTCAGGAAGTCGTAATCGCCGGTGGGCGAAATGTCAACGTTGCCGATGCGGCGGCGATTGACGGCGATGTTGTCGGGGAACCAAAGCATGACGTAAGGCTCGTCTTCGGCAATGGCGCGCTGAATTTGCGATAGGAGTTGGACACGCTTCGGCGGATCCATTTCCACTCGCTCCGCGTCCAGGAGCTTGTCCATTTCGGGGTTGACGTAGCGCCCGCGGTTCGCGCCATTGGGCGGGATGTGTCGCGAGTTGAATACATAATCGTAAATGTCGGGGTCGTTATTCGCGCCTACCCAGCGCAAATAGGCCAGACCAAATGCGCCCCGCGTAATATCCGCGTAGAAAGTGGCAAATTCCAGCGGCCGCAGGTCAAGCGCGATTCCCACGCGCCTCCATTGATCCTGCAATGCCGCGCCAATCAAGCGCGCGGATTCCTCAGTGGAGGTTTTCAGCGTGAGCGTAAAACGCATTCCGTCTTTGCCGCTTGCGCCTCCCTTAGCACTAATGGGCATGCGGGGAAACCCCGCGGCGTCGAGAAGCTGCTCGGCCCGTGCGGGATCGTAGGCGTAGGTTTTGATGCCGGTGTCGTGAGCCCAATTTTCGGTCGGCAGTAATCCATCGGCGGGACGAGCCTGGCCGCGTAGCAGGTAGCGAATCAGCGTTTCGCGATCGGTGGCGTATGCCAGCGCCTGGCGCACCTGGCGATGTTGGAGGATCAGATCGCTGCAATTGATGGCGAGGTAGGCCACGCTGGTACCAGGCTCTTCGGTAATTTCGAGACGCGGGTCTTTTTTAAGCGCGGCCACCATGTCGGGGGTGAGCGAATTGAGCAGCAGGTCGGCGCTGCCTTTTTGCAATTCGAGCGCACGGCTGGTCGCGTCGGGCACGATGCGGAAATGAATTTCCTCCGCGTTTCCGGGCCCGTTGCCAGAGAAATAGGCCGTATTGCGCGCCAGGACGATTTCCTCATCGGCGCGGGCACGCACAAACCGGAATGGTCCCGTGCCGACGGGATGATCGGCGAAGTCCGCGCCCGCACCCGCCGGAACAATTCCAATCGCGGGCCGCGCCATGCTCCACACAAAGGACGCGCTGGGTTCGCGCAGTTTGAATAATATCGTCGCATCGTCGGGGGCGGTGACCGATCCCACCATGGCAAACGCGCCGGCTTTCGGCGAAACGATTGATTCGCCGGGAACCCGCCCCAGGATTGAATCGAAGGTGAATTTCACGTCGGCAGATGTAAGCGCGCGGCCGTCGTGGAATCGCACTCCGCGCCGCAAATGGAAAATGTAAGTTAGCGGATCGGGTGTCTCCCAGCGTTCAGCCAGGTCGGGAATGACCTGCATTCGGTCGTCGAGGGCCACGAGGCTGCTGAAGAGCAATCCATCGAGATGCTGCGATTGCGCGTCGGTGGCGAGACGCGGGTCGAGATTGGCGGGCGCCGCATCAATCAGGAACGTGATCGTACCCGCGGGATCGCCGCTGAGTTCGTTCTGGGTTTCGTTGCTGCCGGAACGCGTGCCACACGCCGCGAGTGACGTCACCATCGCCAGCACGACTATCGGCGCGGTGATGGCTGCAAATACTGAGTCAGCGCTCCAAGCATATGTAAAGTACAACTTCTGAAATTTCATGGCTGGTTGGTAGTCTGCTCTGTGGCCGAGGAACAAGGTTCTTCGAGCATCTTCCGCGCCAGCAGGGCACCCAACGAATAACTCCCGGCGGCAAAGACCGGCCCTGTATATCCGACCCGATACATCTCGCGAAATCGTGCCGGCACATCCGTTCGAAAGAATACACCGTAACAAAGCATGAGAGCGGGAAGCACCCACACCCAAAGCATCGCGCGGTGCCGGAGCCAACGGCTGAGCTGCCAACCAAGACATAACCCGCAGATCACCTGCACTGGGAAAAAAGGCATTCCCGTCAATAGCCAATATGAGTAACCCATTCGATAGGTATGACCCAGGAGCCGAAGTAAATCGAAAGAATAGCCGATAATTAGGTTTGCAATTATCGCCACGCCCAGAACGCTGATGAGTTGATGCATGACGAACTGAAGCGAGGTCGTCCAGAAGGCGAATCGCTCTGGGACGGTGCGGATTTGCATCGCCAGGTTAGGGATGGGCATAAACGATTTTTCCGAGGATGGCGGACCGGCGCGCGCCCGTGGCGGAGGGCAGATTGTTGGGGCGGCCATGCCACGCTTCATAGGCCAGGATCGCGAACGCCATTGCTTCCTTGGCGTCTTCCGGGATGCCAATCGCGCCCGAAGGCACTATACGGAAACCCGGCAGGAGCGCGGCAAGTTGATCCATCAGGAGTGGATTATGCGCGCCGCCTCCCGAGACAATTATCTCCCATCCCGCGCCGCGCTTCAGATGCATTCGGTCCAACGCCTGGGCGACGGAGACGGCGGTCAAGAGCGTCGCGGTGAAGACCACGTCCTGTGAACGCGCGCGTTGCGCGGCCGCCCACGCGAGAGCCTCCTCGACGAAGGAGTGACCGAACTGCTCGCGCCCGGCGGTTTTCGGCGAGCGCTTGGCGAAATAAGGATGCGCCAGCATGATTTCAAGCAAGCCGGGAAGTATTTGGCCGCGGCGGGCGAAGGCCGCGTTGCCGTCAAATGATTGTCTGCCCCGCGTGAAATGGCGTACGAGCGCGTCAATCACAATATTGGCGGGCCCCGTATCGAACGCAATCACGCCGTGTGGCGTTGCGCCGGCGGGAATAATGGTGACATTGGCGATGCCCCCAAGATTCAGCGCGATGCGGCCCACTTCCTCCGAGCGCAGGAGCAAGTAATCGGCGAATGGAACGAGCGGAGCACCCTGCCCTCCGGCGGCGATGTCGGAGGGGCGAAAGTCGGCGACCACGGAAATTCTCGTACGCGCGGCGATCATCGAAGGCTCGCCAATTTGAAGAGTGGACGCCGCGCCGTGATGAAATATTGTTTGGCCATGGGAGCCTATCAGATCTATTTCTGTTGGCGCGACACGGAAGCGGCGCAGCGCGGTGAGCGCGCATTTACCGAAAATGTCGCCCAGCTGAAAGTTGAGTTCGCTGATTTCGCCGGCGGTGGTCACAGCTCCCTCCGCAATTCGCAAAATATTTTCGCGAACGCCCGCGGGATAGGGAATGGTGATGAAGCGCTCAACGTGGACGGCGATTTGCGGCTGTGCATTTTCCGCATTGTTCGCGTGGACTGTTTTTGCGATCGCCTCTTGCGCGCCGCGCAATTGCGTTTTCTGCGTGGCGCCGGTATCGTCGCGGCGCAATGTTGAATGTAACGCGGTGGTTGCGGGGATGCGGCGTTCGGCGTGGCGAGCTGTTGTCAGAGGCGCGGGGCCGTGGGAGGGTTTCCGCCCAGACGTGGATTCGGTAATGGTAACCAGCGCGACATCCACGCCGTCAGCGGAGGTTCCCGACATTAGTCCCAGCACTCGCATGTCAATCCCGCCGGCTCGCTTCATCGTAAATCCGCGGGCAGTGTTCTGGCGCGGCGATGGAACATAACACAAAAAGTGGCCCGCGAGAATTTGCAATCCATGCCGATTGGAAATGTTTGTCTTGTCAGCCGCATAGATTTAGACCTTTACCACTGTGATCGCTGTGGCGACGAATAATCAATATATATGCCATAAATTGCCTCTACGATGAGGTTTCGGTTGATAGACGACGCATTCGCGGATTGGGGCATTCCAATGGAAGCGCTGGCCGCGGGGCCGATGTCTAGCGGTGCAAGGTAATGCCGCGTCCCAGAACGAAAATGAAAGCAAGCGACAGGGCGGCAGCCATGGTGATCCACACGTGGTTTCTTTCAACGACTTCCGACGGGCGCTCGGGAATCGTTCCCCTGGGAATGTAATACCGCAGCCATAGAAGCCCGCAATCGGCGCCAGCCGTGGCCGGCAAGGCGGATTGCCAGACGAGTTGAATTCCGAGCGGATTCAGGAAACCACCGGCACACAGCAGGACCACCGCTGAGAAGTATGGGGCAAAGGTGAGCGTCCTAAGGCGGCGCGTGTCATTCCGTGGAACTCCAACGTAGCTCACCAGACCGATGCCCACAATCAAAATGGCCCCATAGTAAGAGGCTATTCCGACGATGATGAGGATTGCCCGCCACATTCCGTGGTGATGCGACCCAGCAATCACGGCTGCCCAGTCCCCGAAATTGGTGACGCCGGAAAAGAAAAAATACCCAGTCCCGGCGAGCAGGTTGAAGGCCATGCTGATGAGCAGAAAAAAGCGCCACCGAACCGACGCGCGCGTGGCGGAGCGCAGCACATACCAAAAGATTAGGGCAGCCGTCAGGTTCGCCAGCGTGCCGCTGGCGGACACCAGCCGTGTATCAAAGTCGCTGGACCACGCGACGGTGGATAAAACGCCGGATTTTGTGCCTGTGAGCAGAGCGGTTGCGGCATGGCCCAACCCTTCATGGATGATATTGCCTAGTATCGCAGCCAGGAGGCTTATGGCGATGACGGTTAGGACGTCATCGTGGAGTTGCACAGGCGCGGAGCTATTCGTTGCGGCCATGTTTCTTCGGCGGAAGCTCTTACCGCACGCGGAAAGGCACGTTGCTGGAAAGCGTACCCTTAGGCGTAACCACCTGGACTGTGCCGGTGGT
>PKXT01000034.1 GCA_003133505.1 Acidobacteriota bacterium | reverse complement strand
TGCGCGAAGCATGCAGGCAATCGCGCGAATGGAGCGATGCTGGGTTACCGACCTTGCGCATGGCCGTCAATGTTTCCGCCGTCGAATTCCGCCATAATGGTTTTGTCGAAGGTGTCCGGAAAATAGTCTGGGAAGCTGGCTTGGAACCGAAATATCTCGAACTCGAATTGACCGAAGGCGTTCTTATGGAAGAGGCCGAATCCACCGCCCGGGTACTCCAAGAGCTCAAAATAATGGGCGTACACCTTGCGGTGGATGACTTTGGTACCGGCTACTCCAGCCTCAGCTACCTTCGACGCTTTCCCATTGACGAACTAAAAATTGACCAGTCCTTTATCCAACAGATCACTGCCAATACCGGTGACTCCACAATCGTGAGCGCCATAATTAGCATGGGAAGAAGCCTGAAGCACTTGGTAATTGCGGAAGGCATTGAAACACGAGAGCAGATGTCATACCTTCAAGCCCAGGGCTGCCCGCAAGGGCAGGGTTACCTATTCGGTCGGCCCCTGGCCGCCGACTCATTCGCCCATTTATTGCAGAAAGGCACGATAGAACCTATTGTCCATTAAAGGAATCAGACTTCATAGCACTCTAGCGGACTCAGCAAAAGTTTATGTGAACGCGTATTCAATTCGATACTCACTAGAAACTTGAGAAGAACATGAAGTTAATATTGAACACCACAATTCACTGCCTTCAATTAGTCTCGATTACCCGCATTTGAGTTGGGATTGACAAGTCCGGGATTATTATGCGGATGTCGTAATTTGGGCTCGCTCAGCCAGCACATAGGCGCATCCGAGGTTAATGGGATCCAAGCTGTCGGACCACTCCCGGGCCGTTGGCATCCAGGGCTGATCTATTAGTGCAAGGTCTTCGCGCCATCAAATTCAGTCCAGAACCACTCAGCCGATTGCAGTTTTAGCGTTTGGCGTTCCACGAGCGCTTCCCACTTGTTGAGCCGCTCGTGTAGCTCAGCGACCTCCTGTCTTTTCTTGATTCAAATTATACAGCGGATGTATGGCGCCCACGAATACGCCATCGGAGTCAATCTTCGGGATGCGCTTGTCGTCTTCGCCCAGGCCAAATGCGGCGCTAAAATCCTGCGCCATCGGGCCCATGGGGCGAATGGAAGCGTCTTGCGTTTTGTAGTTCCAGGCAGACATGGGCATCGCAGCGATGCTTCCCCAGAAGTGCCTCGCCGTCAAAGGCCGCGAACTGGGCTTTTATGTTTCGGTCACTGAAGGACTTCCAGCTATTATGCTCGCATTAGCCAGACCGCTGGACAGGATCCAGCAGCACATTTCCATGTGGCTGCCGCGTCATTTCCTACGTGCGTGGGGAGCGACCTCTTCATGCGCTACGTTTCACGCGCTCGCTCTTGCCCTTGGTGGGTCCACCAGTCGGGGCTCGCATTTTATTTGGTTTGCCATTGTACGCGTGGATTCACTGGAGTATCACCGCTGATGATTTTGATCTTAATCAAAGACCTAGATTTGCCCTTTTCAAATGAATTTCGCNNGCTGTAGCATGCCCCCAGGCCGCGAAGGGAGGACGATTTACTTAAAACGGGTTATGAGCCGGCTCCTGTCATCGCTGTGATTTGCGGACCGGATGGGTCGGCATCTGTGAACACCACATTCGCCGAAAGCGAACCGGCGACTTGCGGCGTGAAAGTCACGCTCACAGTGCACGAGCCATTCGCAGGCACGATAGCCTTGCACGTGGTCGTGTAGGTCCAGTCTTGCTGATCCGCTCCGCTTAGACTGATAGCCAGTGCGATGGCGTTACCCGCGTTGGTGAACGTTATGGTCTTGGCCGCACTGCTGGTGCCGACCTTTTGATTGCCAAACGTTAGGGCATACGGAGATACGGTGATGGATGTCTTGCCCGTGCCGGTTAGTGTGATGGTGCTTGAGCCGGCGGAGGTATTGTCCGCAAAGCTTAGTGATCCGTTGAGCGCGCCGAGGGCGTTGGGAGCAAATGTCACGGTGACCGTGCAGGTTGTTGCTGGCGCCAGTGTGCTGGGGCAGTTGTTGGTTTGGGTGTAATCGGGCGAACCGCTAAATGTAAAGGCTCCAATCGTACCATTCGCTGATCCGGAATTTTTCACTATGACGGTCTTGGCGGAGTTTAGGCCCCAAACGACGTTGCCGTAGTTCAGAGTGGAGGGCGTCAAGGTGATTGTGGTTATGTCAGCCAAGCCTGTGCCGGTTAGCGCTACAAGCTGCGGGCTGGAGGGATCGGCGTCGGTGACGCTGAGGGTGCTGTTCAGTGTGCCGGTGAATTGCGGAGCAAAGGTCACGGTGATGACGCATGATCCGCCAGCTGGCACCACGCTGCCGCACGTATTGGTCTCCGAATAATCGACCTTGTCCCCTACGGCTATGGTCACCGGCAGTGCTTTGCCGGCATTGGTGAGGGTGGTGGTTTTGGTGGCGTTACTGCCTACGATCACGCTCCCCAGGGTCAGGCTAAGGGGATTGAGAGTGACCGAACTGATGCCCGTGCCCGTCATGCTGACCATGTTGGGGCCTGCGGAATTGTTGTCGTTAATGGTCAGCGTTCCGGGCAGAGAGCCAAGCCCTTGAGGAGTGAAGGTGACCGTAATAATGCACGAACCCTTTGGAGCGAGAGAAGTACCGCAAGTGTTGGTCTGCGAGTAGTCGGCCGCGTCAGTGAACGATAAGCTGGAGAAGAAGGCAGTGACCGTGCCATTGTTCTTCACCGTGACGACTTTAGCCGATCCCGTGTTCCAGGCCACCTTGCCATAAGTCAGTGAGCTTGGCGTGGCGGAAATGACTGTGACCGCTGCCGTGCCCGTGCCTGAAAGAGTAGCTACCTGGGGGCTGGAGGGATCGGAGTCGGCGATGGTGAGGGTGGCATTGAACGTGCCGACATTCTGGGGAGCAAAAGTAACCGTGACGGTGCAGGAGCCCATGGCCGGGACGGTGGAACCGCAAGTGTTAGTCTGCGAATAATCCACCTTGTCGGAAAGGGCGAAGGTCACCGGCAGGGCATTGCCCGCGTTGGTGATCGTGGTTGTCTTGGATGCTGTATTGGTCACGGCAACGCTTCCGAAGGTGAGCGCCAACGGATTTACGGTTACGGCGGTTTGGCCTGTGCCAGTCAAAGTGACAGTGCTCGAGCCCGCTATCGTATTATCGGGGATTGTAAGCGTGGCTTGGAGTTGACCCAGAGCCTGGGGCGCGAAAGTGATCGTGTACACGCAAGAGGCTCCCGCAGCCAGGGTCGTTCCACAATTATTGGTTTGTGAATAACTGGATGGGTTTGTTCCGCCAATGATGGCCGCGGAGAGGCTGGCGCTTACAGTTCCCGTATTAGTGAGGGTGACTGCTTGAACCGAGTTCAGTCCGTAAACTACCGAGCCATAGGGCAGCACATAGGCGGACTGCGAAATTGTTGCCGCCGCAATTCCTGATCCCGCAAGAGTCACCGTTTGGGGGCTGGTGGGGTCGGAATCAGTGATCGCGAGTGGAGAGTTGTAAGTTGCTCCGGAATTAGGCGCGAATGTGATGGTTAGCGAACACGATGCGCCGGCCGCCAATGTAGAGCCGCATGTGCTGGTATAAGGAAAAGAGGACGGGGCCGTCCCGACGAGTAGGTTAGTGACCGGAGTTGAGCCGACATTGGTGATGCTCAGGGTCTGCGGGGCGCTTAGTTCGCCCTGCTCCACCGACCCGTAATTCAAGGNNTGAAGGGGAAAACCGGAGGGAGGTTTGGGGCACGGTAAGGAAGGCTTCTACCATGCGGGTGGTTGGGCCCGCATTGGCGAGCACAGAAAACTGATAAGTGCCCGGGGCAATGGCGGTGGTTGCTGTTGCCGAGAAGACCGTCGCTCCCGAAGCATTTGGAAGGGCGCTGGGGGTAAGAGTGGCTGATAGTCCGGGAACTTCGCTAATGCCATCCAAGCTCAGGTTCAGCGTTCCACCATCAAACCCTCCAATGGGGATGTAGGTGTAGGTTGCAGTGGCCTGTCCGCTGGGATCGAGAGTCAGGGTCGGAACGTTGATAACCGCCCATAGGTCCGGACCATCTGGAGCCACTGTGCACTGGGCTTGCTGATTTCCGCCCGGTTGGCCAAACGTGGAATTAAGGTCCTGCCCAGTAGCGGATTGCCAGCCGGTGAAATTCGTAGCGGTGTCGTTCGTTGGAACGGGCAAAAGGAAGGGCGTGCTGGTATTGGAATTCCACCAGGTATTTTGTCCAGAAGACAAAGTGGTCTGAAACAGGATCCAATCGTCGCCTCCCAGGGTGCCGTCCTGAAAGGTGTTTTGTGTAATGTCGGAGGATTCGAACACGTTGCCCAGGCTGGTGAAGTTTTCGTTGAATACAGTGATAATCTGGGCTGTTACCCAATCCAGTACAGGGATGCCCCCCGGCTCGCCGATTACATTCAGTTGGGTGTTGCCGTTTCCATAGATGAAGCTATTGGCGAGGGTAACCCCCTCGCTATCGCGCAGGGTAACTCCACCAGCTGATGTGGTCGTCCCGTTGGCCGTCAGGGCTTCGTTGGC
>PKXT01000145.1:388-6956 GCA_003133505.1 Acidobacteriota bacterium | reverse complement strand
TGAAACATGAGGCGGCCAGCGGGGGTGGTTAAATCCAAATGGTCGCTTAATGAGATGAACGCCACGCCCCGGGCCTCAAGCTCGGCCAGCCCGTTCACGAGGTGACGCAGTGAACGCCCGAACCTGTCCAGCTTCCAAACGAGTACGGCGTCTATCTGGCGCGTATGAGCGGCAGCCATGAGCCGGTTCAGTCCCGGGCGGCTGGCCTTCGAGCCGGAAACACCGACATCCACAAATTCGCCGGTAATCTCCCAACCGCGGCGAGTTGCATATTCTCTGAGTTCTCGAAGCTGGAGATCAGGGTCCTGGCCATTGTGGAAGGTGGAAACCCTCGCGTACAGGGCGGTGCGCAGGGATGGTGCAGGGGAATGCTGCTCAGCTAGAATCGAACGAGCCACGTTGCCTCCTCGAAGGCGATGGGGTTAGGGGCGTGTCGGTGTTAAGAGCACCGATGCGTCCCACTTTCTTACTTATGCTTCTTCAAATAAGCATCAATCGCCTTACGGATCAGCGCACTGACTGTGGCCCCTGTTTTGCGTGAGAGGACGTTCAGCCTCTTGTGCTGATCTTCCAGCAAATTGATATTGGTACGTTTCATGCCTCCCAACATACACATTAAGGTGTACCACAGTCAAATGAATCTCATGAGAAAAAGGCCCGGGTATCCCGTAGGCCTGGACCCGATCTCTGGTGTTGACACCAAGCGAAGGATTGGCGAATATCAGCGCATGGAAGCGCGGGGCGTTGCACCGGGCAGCCTCGAACTGGAATGCTGCACAGTCGCTGCAGAGCAGGAGGTTGCTGTTTATGCCGGATGAGAAAGCATGGGCGCGCGCACTAGCGCGGCTTGAAGCATACGGGGCTAATCTTCCGCGGTCGGTGGACCAGCAGCGTGTGGCCGAATACCACTCTCTTGTGGACGCTCTTGAAGCGGCGTCCGGGGAGGACCTCAGTTCTTCCCGCATTCCGGCCAGCGAAATGAAACGAAAAGTCGTGAGTGTGCGTCCGGGGTCACGCTATTTCAGGGGGCCTGATGGACGCCCCAGGCAGGGACGCACTCAATACAGCGATGAGCCGTTTTGCAATGAGGGATTTTTTAAGCGGCGGGTTGATGGGTTGTGGAACTACGTCAGCATGCTACCGCCCCTGACGGGCGTATCCCCGTCCCCTGTCGGCGAGATTGACTACAATTCGCTAACCGATTATCAGCTCCA
Source organism: Acidobacteriota bacterium (assembly GCA_003133505.1). Classification (GTDB taxonomy): domain Bacteria; phylum Acidobacteriota; class Terriglobia; order Acidiferrales; family UBA7541; genus PALSA-278. Next base: position 5,742 of record PKXT01000145.1, on the reverse strand, counting down.
GGACTTGGCCGTTCAATATCGAATCCCGCCCGCGAAGCACGTGGACGCGCGCGGAGAACATTTCTATTTTGACAGACAACATTTTATCCGCGAACTCCGGAAGCGGGACGGGATCGAATCCGGCGTGCCGGAGGGCTATAGCCGCCCGGTCAGCAAAAAGCCGGCGCCAATAACGCCGGTGCGCGGCTCGTATGAGGCGCCTGCTCCGGAACCTACGCGGATGCTGACGGACTGGCCGCCGAATTATCCGAGCGGTCTGCAGGCGCAGACAACGGTCATCATCAGTGAGGCACTCGAAAAGTTTCCGTGGCGGACTGACGTCTTGCCTCTGTGCAGGCGTGTAGTCTCGCAGGTTAGCCCGCGTTTCTGCGAAGCCGTTCGGCGGGACGAGTTGCGTGGGATGGCTCCTCTGCCCGTGATGCAGGAGTTGATCCGGTATTTTCTGGTCTATAACTGTGACCGTGATGATGACAGGTACCGGCTTCTGCAAGATGTGTTGGGGTCTCCTGAATGGCGAGAGCTGGCGAAGGCGTGCAGTGCGGCGCTAACCAAGAAGAGTCCCAGTTGGGAATCGCAGGTTTTGGAGAGCGACGCGCCCAACTGGCCCGACATGCCCCAGGGCCCGACGATCACTTTGGAAATGCCCACTGAGCAAACCGAGGAACAACTCCCACGGGGAGAGCAGCTCCAGCCCCAGCGCGACGCAGTATCTTCGCCCAGTAGGCCGATGAGGCTTGACCCTGAGGTTGCTAAGCGGCGAACGATTGTCAGGCAGAACCCGAGCCTGGCAGCCGAGGGCATCTGCGGATTGTTCGATTCGCACGGTGTAGTCCTGCCATCACGGATGCGAGAGGCAAAGACGTGGGCACGAGCTTATCGGGCACCCGCGTACCGTCATGCAATCCACTCATTGATCGCTAGGGACCGAAAAAGGCCCCCAGATTAGTAGTCACGCCCTCACGCGCGACTCTCACGCGCTCGCGTTGTTCCTCTTGTAAGTTCTTCAATTCATAGTCCTTTGTTGCCACTCCATCACGCGCACAAAATTTCTCTCACGCTTAATGTTTGGCCCTTGTCGAAATCGTGTAAAACCCGTGTCATGCGCACAGGGTAGCGCACGCAAATTGTAAATCGCGCACTAAGCGCGCAGGAGCGCAAAGTGGCTGACAAACTTCTTGTTTCGCGGCGGGATGCCGCAGCGATGCTTTCGATTTCGCTGAGAACGTTGGACAAACTCGTATCGGGAAAATGCATCGCGGTGCGGAAGGTGGGGGCGCGCGTTCTGGTGCCCAGGCGCGCACTGGAACGATTTTCGGAGGGGCGCTCTGCCGCTGGCAATGTTAACAAAAGCTAAGGTTCATGAGGCGAAATTCTCGGACGTCCGCGAGGTGGCGGAGCTGGTGCCGATGTCGGAGCTGCTGGGGGCGTTGGGGTTCACAGTTAGCACGCGGACCCGGCGCTGCCCCTGCATTCTTCACGGCGGCTCGAATCCATCTGCGTTTTCGTGGCGGGACGATGGCCGCTGGTATTGTCACTCTTGCGGTGCGGGCGGAGATCGGATCGCGCTGGTGCGGGGCGTCCGACAGTGTGGATTCCACGATGCGGTCAGACTCCTCGCGGAACTGGCCAGCGCGGAACAACGAGCGCAGCGCATTTTGTGCGCAGATGTAGCGCGAGTGCCCGAGCGGCTCGAGCGCGGACTTCCGCTGAACGGTTCACGGCAAAACCAGGAGCGCATCGGCGAGGTTTCCGCGTGAGCGTTCGGCTCATGGGCGCAATCTTCGACCTGGATATTTCTGCGCCGGAGAAGCTCGTTCTGCTGGCGATGGCGGACCACGCCCAGGATGACGGTACGAAGTGCTGGCCGTCCATAAGCCGGATCGCGGAGAAAAGCTCAACGACTCCCCGCGGGGTTCAAAAGATTATTCGGCGCCTTGAGCGAGCTGGCTTCTTGAAGCACATTGGCCGGCACCCGAAGGGCACGAACGAGTACCAAATTATCCTGGCTAGGGGTGAACACGGTTCAGTGGGTGAACCCGGTTCAGGGGTGAACCTGGAGACCAAAAGGGGCGAACGGGGTTCACCCGAATCCTTAAGAACCGTCAAAAGAAAGACACCGAGAACACAGAGGCCTGAAAAGACCGTCTCTGATCCTCGCTTCCAGCCAATCCTAGATTCTTACTTCAAAGGCATGCGCGCCCGCGCAATCGAGCCGACCCCAGGCGCGGCAGATTATCGAGCGCTTCGGGATTGGCTGCGGACTGCCTCGCCTGAAAAAATGCCGCGGGACGCAATCCTCCGCACGCTCGATAACGCGCTGAACTCAACCGAAACGTTCCCTCTTCGCCCCGGATTTCGCCTGCGGGATTTCGTGGCTCACCAAGCAAGCTTCCAGGTGGGCCCTCTCCTAAAGGCACCTATACGCAGTGCCGGGCCTATTGCCGACGGCAGCCGCCCAAACCACTCGCCCCGATTGTCGGACGCTGACGCTGCGCATATGGGGGTCGCAAGATGAGCCAAACCGCTGAACTTCCCGTCACCGCACAGGACGCCGCGGCGGAGCGTGAGGTGCTGGGGCTTTGCCTGCTGAGCAAGGCATCGCTCGGCGCTGTCGCCGAAGCCCTCACGCCGGCCGACTTTTTCCACAGCACGCACCGGAAGGTCTTCAAAGCAATCCTCGACCTCGAATCGCAAGGGGGCCAGATTGGGCCCTGGGAAGTGGCCGAAACGTTGGCTGGTGATGAAGAAATTCGAACTGCTGGCGGCGCAATCTTCATTTCCGGGTTGTCAGACGGCATGCATTCCGGCGCTTCGGTCGCCGGGCCATGCGGCCTCGTCAAAAAGCTCTCTGAGCGCCGCGCCCTTGCCAACCTCGTCGAGCACGCGGCGCGGCGGTCGAACGATGCGGCAGTCTCAAACACAGCCATCGTCGAGGATTTGGCCGCGGGCGTGGATGCGATTCGCGAAGGTTATCTCTCTGCTGGCCGTGGCGCCGAGCACATTTCTGCGGTGTACAAGGACGTTGGCCCCACGCTCGACCGGCTTGGCGATGGCAGCGGAGCCATGTTTGGAAGCCCCACCGGATTCCCTGCCCTAGATGCGATCTTGCCCGGCTTCGTGCCCGGCGAGTTGGTCACGCTGGGCGCGCGACCATCCGCTGGCAAGAGCGCCCTAGCCGCTGAATTCGCGCTACGCCAGGCCAAGGCCGGCAATCCGGTGGTGCTCTACTCGCTTGAAATGTCCAAGCAGCTTGTTTTTCTGCGCCTCGCCTGTCGCGAAGGNNGTCGATTTTCAGACGTTGCAGTCCGGAAAGCTTACCCATGCCGGATGGTCCTCACTGACACCTGCACTTGCGCGGGTCAGCCAGCTTCCAATCTGGATCGACGCGCGGCCAGTGGTGAAGGCAACGGAATTGCGCTGGCGGTTGCGATCACTGGCCCAGCGAGAAAAGATTCGGCTGGCCATTGTGGATTACATGCAGCTTCTCCGCGGAGACGGGGAAAACCGCACTGTCCAAGTCACCAGAATATCCATAGAGCTGAAGGCCGCCGCGTGCGAACTTGGGCAAATTTCCGGCGGTACGCTGATTTCGGTTTCGCAGCTCAATCGCCTGGCGGTAGGTGAGCGGCCACAGCTTCACCACCTGCGCGAGTCAGGTCAGATCGAGCAGGACAGCGATGTGGTTATGTTCTTGTACGACGACGAAAAGCAGTCCACCTCCGTACAAAAAGAGAAATTTCTTGAGGTGGCCAAACAGCGCAATGGTCCGTGCGATCGAATCAAACTCGAATTTGCCGGGCCGTGCATGGGGTTTTCGGAGGCGGCAACGAAATGGAGCTGACGATCAGCCAGGCGCAGCGATGGCGCACGGACTGGCCATCACTGACGCTGGAACAAGGCGAACGCCGCCTCAAGACACTGTGCTGGCTCGGCGATTTCGTGATGTGCTCCGGCGAAAGGATTCCGTTGTCCTGGCGGAAGTTCCTTTTTGCCGAAACACGCGCCGGCGAAACGTACGTGGCGCAGTTGAAGGGCGACGCCGACAATCCCGAAGCGTCCGAGATTCTGGAATCGCTGAGCGCAGATGCGGCGGGCAGCCCCATGCAGTGGCCTGGCCAAACTAACTGAGCAATGGCGACAGCCGTCCAAATCGAGGAAGCGCCGGCACCCCCGACCACCCTCACCGAACCTGCGTATTTCAGTATCGCGGACCTCGCCGAGCGGTGGCGTTGTTCCAGAGGATCGGTATATAACATGCTGCGCGGCGAGAAAGTAGTAGATTTCGCCTCGCCCGGCTGCCGGGGCCACAAGCTGGTTGCCATTGCAACGGTGCGGAGAATTGAAGCTGCTCACACCAAGGTGATGCGATAGATGCTCAACGTGAAGCACAGGGGCCGCGTTTATCGGCTGGAGGGGAAATTCCTTGGCGTCCGCGTGCGCCTGTCTCTCGGGACGCGCGATGGCGCTCACGCTGAACAGGTGAAGCGGCGCATTCAGTCCGCCGAGCGCGAGGGGAACACATCCGACCTCTGGCCCGAGCTGCAAAGACTGCTCCCTGGGGCGGCATTCGCCAAACTGTCTGGCATTGCTGGATACGTTGAAAAGACAGCGGCCCCGCCGCCGGCCACGTGGCAAGACCTGTTTCGCTCATTTGAAACCGAGTGCCTGCAGCGCATCGCCATCGGGAAATTCCGCAGCACGACATGGGCGCGATACCAACAAACATGCAAACCGTTCGCACAATTCCTCGGGGAGAGTGGTGTTTCGGAACTCCCTCAGATCACAAAGCCCCTGATCGAGAAGTTCAAAGTGTGGAGGATGCAGCAGATCTTGAAGCGCAAGAGTTCACGCGGGGGGCGGTGCCTAGCGCTCGACGTGGCTATTCTTCACCGGATTTTTGCGCACGCCATTGACTGCGAGCTGATACCGAAGAATCCCGTAAGGCTTGAGGGACGCCCTGGCCATAACCCAGAAGCAGGGGCACAGCCCTTCTCCGCCCGAGAGCTGGAAAAACTTCGCGAAGCTGCTGGCCTGGACCGTCTCCTGTTCCTGCTGCTCCGTCATACCGGCCTCCGCGGCTCCGACGCCGTTTCGCTGTGCTGGCGCGAAATTGATTGGGAAGGGCGCGAAATCAATCGCGTAACACAAAAGCGGCTGAAGCGGGTCATTGTGCCAATCCATTCAGAATTGCTCTTTGCGCTGGAGGCGGAATTTCAAAAGCGCCGGCCGAAAGGCGAGGAGCGGATTCTACTCAATCCAGGGACCGGCAAGATTCTCACCAGACCGCGGCTATATCACCGAATGCTCGCCCTTGGCCAGCGCGCGGGCGTCCCGAGCGCGAGACCGCACAGGTT
>PKXT01000145.1:0-354 GCA_003133505.1 Acidobacteriota bacterium | reverse complement strand
TGGCACAGTTTTGGCACACTTGACACCAAATGCTAAGCTCACTAACTGAAAACAAAAGACTTAAGTGCGGACGGAACTATAAGCCGGATTCTGTCCAGCGCTCCGCACTCGCTTGCGCGAACGCCTGAACACTGGGACGATCATTCCTCTGGGCCGCGCATTNNCCCTCCTATTTGGCCTTGCTCCGCGCGGGGTTTGCCGTGCCCCGAATGTCGCCATTCGGGCGGTGAGCTCTTACCTCGCCGTTTCACCCTTACCGGCTGCCATTCTGATCCGTGGACGAAAGGTTTACCCTCCCGCCCGCCATCGAAGCGAATGACCACCGGCGGTTTATTTTCTGTTGCACTTTCCGTA
>PKXT01000261.1:6294-10308 GCA_003133505.1 Acidobacteriota bacterium | reverse complement strand
CGAATTTGCGGCCCATGGCGCGGGCTATGGACTTCCCCAAGGATGTCTTGCCCACACCCGGAGGACCGACAAGACAAAGAATTGGCCCCTTCATTCCCGGCTTGAGTTTTTTCACTGCCAGGTAATCCAAGATGCGCTGCTTCACTTTTTCGAGGTCGTAATGATCCTCGTCGAGGATGGCCTGACCCTTTTCGAGGTCAATGTCTTCGGTTCCGGACATTTTTCCCCATGGCACCGCGGTCATCCATTCCAGATAAGTTCGTGTAACCATGTATTCCGCCGAGGCCGGAGTCATTCGCGAAAGCCGCTTCAGCTCGCGGTCACATTCTTTGCGTGCCTCGGCGGACATCCCCGATTCTTCGATTTTCTTCCGCATCTCCTCTGTATCATTCTGTGAGTCGTCTATGTCGCCGAGCTCTTTTTGGATCGCCTTCATCTGCTCGCGCAACAGATATTCCCGCTGATTCTGGTTGACTTGTTCCTGCACCTGCTCCTGAATCTTATTGCGCAGCTCCAGCACTTCCTTTTCCTTGCTAAGCTCCCGAATCAGTGTTTCCAGGCGGTGGCGTACGCTGAACGTTTCGAGCAACTCCTGCCGCACCATTGTGCTAAGCGAAGGAAGTGTGCCAGCCACGAAATCGGCCAAGCGTCCCGCAGGCTCCATGTTCATTACTGCATTTTGGAGGTCATCGGAGAGTTGCGGGGACAGTGCCACAACTTCGCGGAATAATTCCTGCGTGTTGCGCTGCAGGGCGGTGAGCTCCGGCGATGATTCATCTTCAGAATCCCGCTGAACCTCGACCTGAGCGCGAATGAAGGGCTTCATACCCAGCACTTCCACAATCCGGATGCGATGTACGCCCTCTATAAATGCGACTACGTTTCCGTTGGGCATCTTGACCATTTTGTGAACGCGCGCAACGGTACCCACGCTATGCAAGTCACTGCCGGTCGGCTCCTCAATTCGAGGGTCATGCTGCGCGACTACGCCAAGCAGCTTTTCCTCTCCGGACAGCGACTCTAGGAGCGCCAGCGAGCTGTCCCGACCCACGGTCAGCGGCAAAACTGCTCCAGGAAACAGCACCGTCTCGCGGACAGGCAGAATCGGAAGCACCGGAGGAATCGGTTTCATTGTCTTGGTTTCAGCCATTTCCATCTCCCATAAAAGTAAAAGCGAACAATCATTGGATGCGTACGCAGGACGGTAAGTTTCCGATGTAGATTAGTACACTATCAAACATCTTTAGTCTATCACGCTAAGGATATTAGAAGATTGCCATTTTCTAAGAGTTGCTTGGCCATTTTAATAGCATCCTCGGATGTGGTAATTCGGCCTTCAAGCTGAGCATCTTCAATATTTTCAAGTATTTGCCGGTATATTGGTCCAGGAGGAATCCCCATCTCCCTAAGATCATCGCCTGAGATCAGGCGCGCAGGGCGGACCTGCTCGATAGGTGTGGTGGCCATGAAACTCTTGACAAATGCATGGCTTTCTAGGTTCCCGTTGCTCGCCGTGCAATCAATTTTGTTCAATTCCAGATGCTCTTCGAACGCTGGTTGCCTGACGAAACGCTTTAAGGTGGCAGGCCGCATCGCCAGGACGTCTTTGAACCGCATGTGCTGGGCTACGAGTGACACAATCTGTTCCGTGTCCCCACTCGAAAATCGAAAGCGCTCACAGATAGCTCGCGCCATCACAGCGCCTATTTCGTCATGTCCGTCGAATCGAATCCGTCCTCCGGCGCCCACAGGCGGAGCAAACGTGGGAGGCTTGCCTATATCATGTNNCCCCATGCTAAAGTTGCCGAAACACCGGCCCTGAGTTGCGAGAGCAGCAACAGGGTATGCGTCCACACGTCGCCTTCGGGATGATATTGCGGAGGTTGCTGCACTTCCTTCATCCGGGAAATTTCGGGCAGAATGCCCATCAAAATACCGCTCGCGTCCAAAAGCTCGAATCCCCGGGCTGCGGATCCTTCGGTGAGAATGCGGGTGCATTCGTCGCGCAAGCGCTCAGGCGAGACGCTGGTGATATCCGCGGCTTCGCGCTGGATCGCTTCGAACGTTCCATTTTCAATCTCATATCCTAACCGCGAGGCGAAACGAATGGCCCGCGCCATGCGAAGGCGATCTTCCTGAAACCTGCGGACAGGATCTCCGATCGCGCGAATGACCCTCGCGTCCAAGTCCGCTCGACCACCCACGTAATCCAAAATCTCGTCGGTTGCAGGAAGCATGAAAAGCGCATTAATCGTAAAATCGCGCCGGCGTGCGTCTTCCGCTGGGGATGAGGCAAAGATCACCTGATCGGGGCGGCGGCCATCGCTGTAACCGGTTTCAGACCGAAATGTGGCAACGTGAACTTGTAAGTCGCCTTCGACAACAATCACCACGCCGAATTGCGCTCCTACAGTGAGACTATCCGGAAAAATTCCCACCACGCCGTCGGGAGTAGCATTTGTTGCTATGTCGTAATCGGCAGGCTCGTGGCCTAGCAGGAGATCGCGCACGCATCCGCCCACCAGGTAGGCCAGGTATCCTGCACCGGCTAGCTGCTTGCAGACGCGCTCAGCAAGAGCCCGAGGATTCATGTTTAGAATTATCGTGTAAAGACATGGCCGAGGCTAGCCACCCCTGCTGTGGAATGTTCCAATAACGCACACTCCGTTTGTTACCCCGCAACGTGAACTGTAAAGCATGTTATGTCGTCGTGCTGCTGCGCGGCGCCGACGAAATTATCCACGGAGCTCATTACGCGTCGCACGGTTTCCACGGCCCTCTCACGCCCCGCCCCCACCAATTGTTGCAACAGGCGAAGCTCACCATACTGTTCGTTATCGTCATTTTGAGCTTCCGCTACGCCGTCGGTGAACATCACCAGCCGATCCCCCGCCGCGAGAGCGATTTCCGTGCAGGGATAGACGACGTCTCCAAATATCCCGAAAGGAATGGCGCCTTCCTCCAATCGTTCTGTTGCTCCGGATCTACGTTGTAGGATTGGGGGGTTATGACCAGCATTCACATAGCGCATGGCCAACGACTCCACGTCAATTTCCGCCAAAAAGGCAGTGGTAAAACGCAAGCCTTCCAGGCTATGAGCAGAGGCGTAACGGTTCAGTCCCTCGGCAATCTGATCGAACGGCGCTCCCGCCGCCAACATGGTGTGTAAACTGGCCTGAAACGTGGCCATCAGCAATGCGGCTGGCATGCTCTTACCGGCCACATCCGCAATGGCAACCAGCAACCGTGGGGCCGACCCCTCCACTTCAAGGGGATAGATGGCTTCGTAATAATCACCCGCGACGGTGTTTTGTGGCCGCATGGCAAAAGCCATATCAAGGCCCGGCACATCGGGGGGCTCCGAAGGCAGCAGCATCCTTTGCACCTCCTGGGCGATCGTGAGATCTCTCTTCATGGTCACGCGGTCGGCCAATTCAAGGGACAACAAAATGAAGAGAAATAAGCCTCCCAGACGAGCCAGATCTATTCCCCATAATTTTGGATTGATCAGCACAAGACCCAAGGCGAGAAGCAGGAGCACGCGACGCGCAGGCGTGAGTTTCATCAGCATAGCCAGGAAAAGCGCCCAAGCCCCGGCGAAGTACCGACCCACGCCCCGTGATTTATTTACTTTCGCCCAGTCAACATCGCGGGAATACAGCCCATAACCGAATCGCGCCTCGGACTTGAATTGCCGCCAGAGATCGCGGATGCCCTGATTGTCGGTGGTGCGGTCCCAGAATTCATGGAAATGCTGCCGGGCGGAGGACGTTCGCGCACCATGCCAACGGGCGCGCTTCATATTCAATGGCTTCACTAAAGCGATTATAGGCTATAAGAGCGGATGCCGTGTGCGACTTGCGAATCGCGGCCGGAGGTAGGGCGGACTGCGATGTGCTCCGATTTGACCATTAGTCGGCTATCGCGGGCTCCTCTTTTTGGACGAATCAAGGGAACCGCCAAACTGAACTTTGGAAAAGCCAAATCGATCCCGCAATTTGTCTGTCGCGCGCG
>PKXT01000261.1:0-6276 GCA_003133505.1 Acidobacteriota bacterium | reverse complement strand
CTCACGAACCGCCGTTAAAATCTCAACATCCACTTGAGCCGGCTGCGGTAAAGTTCTCTGCCGCGTAATGGTGTGAAATCGGACGTCGCGCAATTGTAGTTGAACGGTCGAGGTACGCAGTGCCCACTCCCGAAGCCGCTTGCCCGCTTTTTGGGCGAGCATACTTAAGGTCGCTTCTATGGCAGCGCGGTCGGCGGTATCCACACTAAACGTATGATCGTGCGAAATTGATTTGGGTTCCGCATCTACTGAGAATTCCCAGGCGTCTTCGCCGCGCGCTTTGCGATAGAGCGCAAGTCCCCATTGTCCGAATCGCTTCTCAAGACTGGGGCGCGAAAATTCGGCGAGTTGTGCCACGGTCTCAATGCCTAATTCATGCAGAGCGGTTTCGGTCACGCGGCCTATTCCGGGAATGCGGCGGACCTTGAGGGGCGCGAAAAATGCGGCTTCAGATCCCGCGGGAACCCATAAGAGTCCGCGCGGCTTGGCCTGTTCAGATGCTACTTTTGCCACCAGTCGTGTGCGAGCGAGTCCCCCAGAACAGGGAAGACCCGTCTCCTCGGTAATTTCGCGCAACATAGCGTGCGCCGCGGCCAGAGGCGGCCCGTGCAATCGCCCGGTGCCAGCGAGATCCAGATATGCCTCATCCACCGATGCTATCTCGACGCTGGGAGAATAGCGGCCTAAAATGGCGCCTATGCGATCACTCCACTGGCCGTAAAGATCGTGATGACCGTCAAAAAAAATGCCCTGCGGACACAACTTGCCAGCTGTGCGCAAAGGCATGGCGGAATGGACGCCATATTTTCGCGCCTCATAACTCGCTGAAGTCACCACTCCGCGCTGGTCCTTCTGGCCGCCAACAATTACCGGCTTCCCGAGCAAGTCGGGCCGAGCCAGCAATTCAACGGACACGAAAAATGCGTCCATATCCACGTGAAGAATGGACGCATCGCGCGAAGTGAAGCCACCGGAGGGCGCATCAGCGCTCTCGCGATCAGCGAGCGTTTCGGGAACAGAGCGAAATCGTGCCAGCTTTGGCATAGGAACAGCGCAAAAAGTAATGCATATCGTGGCCGGAAAGTTTCAGCGCGCTCAATTCCGGACGGCCGAAACCACGCGCGGGATTCCGGCCAGATCATTATTCACGGCGACGTCGCGCCACGCGGCATCCGAATCCAGCAATTCGTAAATCGCAACCATGGCGCCGAAACCAATTTCCACGGCGATTATTCCGCCCACTGCCAGAAGGGCCTTGGCCTGCTGAAATAGCGGCGCATACATCTCCGTGCCTATCTCGCCGCCAAAAAGGGCTTGGGGCGGCTCATGCCTGCCAACTTCACGCGGCAGAGTCTCCATGTCGCGCCGTGCGATATACGGGGGGTTGCTGACAATGAGATTCAACTCCGGCTTAGCCCCCGCGGTCATATCGAGGAAAAACGGCTCAAGCAAGTTGCCAACCGCGAAGTGAACTCGATCAGCAATCCCATGGCGTTCCGCATTTCGCCGGGCCACTTCAAGAGCTGCAGCGGAAATATCCGTCGCATAAATATCCGCCGCCGACATTTCGCGAGCTAGAGCAACAGCAACGCAGCCGGAACCCGTACCGACGTCGGCTATAGTCAGCGAATGTTCGCGACGCGCGCCGATTCGCTCCAGAGAAACCTCCACCAAATGCTCGGTTTCGGGCCGCGGAATCAGCACGTCGCGCGTAACTTCAAACTCTAATCCCCAGAATTCCTGTTTGCCAGTGAGATATTGCGTCGGCATGCCAGTACAACGTTTGACGACCAGTGCCGTGTAAAGGGCCGCCTTATCGGCGCTGAGGCTGGCATCTGGATACGTGTAAAGCCAGGCGCGGTCGCGCCCCAGCACGTGGATTAGCAACAGCTCGGATGCCAAATCGGCGGAAGGTACATCGGCTGCACGCAATTGCCCGCGCGCAATCCGCAGCAGCGAGCGGACGTCGCGACGCGCATCATCCGACTTCCCCGCTTCATTAGCCCGCAAATCCCTCACAGCCACCACTTCCTTCGTATTCCAATTAAGCTTCGCCCTTATCCTGACCCATTTCCTGCTCCAGGCGCTGTGCTTCGAAGTGGGCCACCAGGGCATCCACGATGGCATCCAGCTTTCCTTCCATCACCAGGCCCAGTTGGTGCAAGGTGAGCCCGATCCGGTGGTCACTTACCCGATTCTGAGGGAAATTGTACGTGCGAATCTTCTCAGAGCGGTCTCCGGTCTTGATTTGGCCTCGGCGTTCGGCGGCGATTTGTTGGTGCTGCTTTTCCTGCTCCATCTCGTAGAGACGGGTGCGGAGCACTCGCATGGCTTTGGCGCGATTTTTGATTTGAGATTTTTCGTCCTGCTGCGAGACCACCAGGCCCGACGGAATGTGTGTAATTCGCACTGCCGAATACGTGGTGTTTACTGATTGGCCTCCCGGCCCGGAAGAGCAAAACGTATCTATACGAATGTCCTTGGCCTCTATTTTGATGTCAATGTCATCTGCCTCCGGTAGCACAGCCACTGTCGCGGCCGACGTATGAATCCGGCCCTGCGTTTCGGTTTGCGGAACGCGCTGTACCCGGTGCACCCCGCTCTCGTATTTCAACTTTGAGTACACTTTCTGCCCCTGAATCGCGACTACGATTTCTTTCATGCCGCCAACCGGCGACGCGGAACTCTCGAGAACTTCAACGCGCCATCCCTGAGATTCCGCATATCTCGAATACATCCGGAAAAGCTCAGCGGCAAACAGAGACGCTTCGTCGCCTCCGGTACCCGCGCGAATCTCCACGATCACGTTTTTTTCGTCATTAGGGTCTTTGGGCAACAGCAAGAGTCTCAACTCAGCCTGAATTTGTTCGAGTCTCTCCTGCAGCGATTTCTGCTCGTCATGGGCCATCTGCTTCATTTCCGGATCGTTGGTTTCGGCCAGCAGCTCGCGCGCGCCGCTGAGGGCCTTTTCCGTGTCCTTCCATTCGCGATACTTTTTCACCATTTCAGAAAGCTCGGCATGCATCCGCGCCATTTTCTGGAAGCGCGCGGGGTCGGCATGGACGTCCTCCGCGGAAAGGTCGCGGGTCAACTCCTCATAATGCACTTCCACCTGGTCGAGTTTTTGGAATAGATTCATATGAGACATGGACGTACCCTCCACAGCAGAGCGAACACGGTTTCTGATAACCCAGACGACGAATACAACCCGCAAAGCACCTAGCTTGAGGCGAGATTGAGTAGAGGTCAGCTAATGGAAGGTACAATACATTGCGATAATCCTGAATTGACGATATCTCCCCGTCCGCGGCATTGTCAACTTCGTGACCGTCAGACTCGTTAAAGTGCGTCGCTCCCAACGAGGCCGCTAGAGAGGAATTCAGGTCCTTGTAGCTCGCGCTTGTCGAACCCGATGACCGGGATTGCCGACTTCGCCGCACTGTATTAAGATTCGCCCCGCTAACCGAAATGGCTGCGACTACAAATATGTCCGCCGGGGGGAAATTTCTCTGGGATTTCTGGTACCCGGCGCTACGAAGCGGTGAACTACCGCGCCGTGAACTTGTGCCCACAAAGTTGCTAGCCCTCCCTCTGGTAATAGGGCGCGATACACATGGCTGCCCTTTCGCGCTTCGCGACAATTGCCCGCATCGCGGCATGCCGCTTTCGCTCGGGAAATTCGATGGCTGCAACGTCGAATGTATCTATCACGGGTGGAAGTTTGACGCTCGTACCGGCCAATGTCGCGAAGTGCCCGCACTCACCTGCAACTCGGAGATTAAAGTTAATCGAATTCTTGCGCGCACCTTTCCCTGCGAAGAGCAGGATGGTTACGTCTGGGTTTTTCTTCACGACCTGAACCGCTCCTTGCTGCCAGCCCGCTTCGACGTACCCCCCGTACCGGTGCTGCCTGTTTTCAGCGAACACTATAGAACTTTCTTTCACTCTGTATGTCTGCCCGTGAACGTGGATCAAGGAGTGCTCGGACTGCTCGACCCGGCACACGGTCCGTACGTGCATGAATCGTGGTTTTGGCGTTCGCGCCACGCGCAGGGAGAAAAAGAAAAAACCTTTGAGCCAATTCCCAATGGTTTTCGTATGCGCGCCCACCCGCCGTCGGCAAATAGCGCGATTTACAGGCTCCTGAGCGTTTACAACGAGCCGGTAACCACANNCCTGTTGCCCAACCTCCGAGTGGAGACTATTCGCTGCGGCCCCCACTGGTTCACCAATCGCACTACGGTGACACCAGTTGACGAACATCACTGCCGAATGGACTTCAGCGCCGCTTGGAACCTTTTTGCACATGTGCCATTCGTCGGCGCGGCATTCGGGGCGTTTGCGCGGCGATTTATTGGCCAGGATCAGCGGAATTTCGAATTGCAGGCAGAGGGATTGCGGTCCGCGCCGCCAATGATTCTGCTGGGCGATGCAGATCAACAAGCGCGTTGGTATCTGGACTTGAAAACAGCATGGCGCGAATCCCAGGAAACTGGCGCGCCTCTTCGCCACCCGCTGACGGGGCCGGTTACTCTGCACTGGCGCTCCTAGGTATGCGAAATCGCCGAAAATGCCGCCTGAACCCGGGAAAGGACAAGGCCGGTAAGGGCTCCAGGGATCGCCGCCAGCCACCAGCCTCCCGCCATGAGGAGCGCTGGCCCCTGGGTCACAAGTTGTAGCGCACGCAAGCTCTCGTCATGACCGGCTGAGCCAGCACCGCCGCCAAAATGACCGAGCGCCGTTATCTCGCCTGCAGTCACCAACATTCCTGCAATTGCCCAAGGCAGCCATCCGCGCAGACGGAATGTGCGTGCCACCACCCATAGCAACCCACCCCCTAGCAATGACGGCGCGAAACCAAGAATCAATCCCAGGAAACAGAAAAAGAAAAATCCCGCGCCAGCCGGGCTGGCACTAAGTAAGGGCGATACGGTACTGCGATTTCTGACCCAGATAGCCATGCTGGCGAACGTGCTGCCGCAAATCCACGCCGCCAGGCAGTAGGCGGCGATTCCGCGCCGGTTCACAGCTGCCGCTGAATATGGGGGAAATCCAGCCAGACTTTAATGCCGCAGAAATGCGATCCTTCGGTGCAGATAGGCGTAGTGATATTGGCGCGCAGATGGCACGGCGGTCCGATGTAACGTCCGAGCTCCGGAAAGACTGCGTTTACCTGCCGCAATTCTTCCATGGACGCCTGGTAGATTTCCTCCTGCGCATTGAAGCACGTGCGCATGGTCCACTTATGGAGCAGATGCAGGAGCGATCCCGTTTCGGTCAGCCTAATGGCCCGCGCATTGGGAAGGAGGTAAAGAGCAATTTCGCGAGGCACGCCACGATCAAGCAGTTCGTTCTTGGCTGTCCAGGCTTCCGCGATGGCCCTCTCATACACTTCGCGCGCGCGCGTATTACCGGCAATCAGCATGGGGAAGATCACATCAGGTTCACGCGTGTCGGCAAGCGTCAGCAGCGGACGCGAACCGGGAACCATCCGGTGGCGCTGATCCTGGCTGTCAGCGGTGTGGCTAATTTTTTTCATGAACGTGAAATTGGCGTGCTGCAGGGCGCGCATCATTGGCGCATGCACGCCCACATTCAATACTTCCAGACGATAGCGATTGCGGGCGGGATTGAGCAGCAAGTCCAACGCTTCCGCATCCGGACACGCCGCCTCAGTCAATCCCATAACTGCGCGGAATGCCTCGGCCGTAACCCGCGGAGCACGCGGCGAATAATCCACCAGTAACGAAGTGTGCCCGGCCAGACGCGCGTCAAATTCATCTACGAACGCGTTGCCGTCAGCATGCGCGCGTTCGGCAATCTCCCATTCCGGCACGTCATCCATTGGCTCAAGGCCGAATCGGTCGAAGAATTGCGGATCCATTTCGCGGACGCGATCCACCATTGCGCCGATTACATCGCGTGATTCCGCCAGCGTATCGCAAGCCGCATTCATGCGCCACAACCGGTGAAGCACAATACCAGAAATTGTGTGCACCATGGTGGTGAAAGCCGCGACAGGCAACACATACCGCGCAACTTCAATAGCCCGCTTTTCCGCTTGCCGGTCCACCTTTTCGATGCGACGTTGATGAGACATTTCACTCAGGTGCCATATATCCGTGAGAATTTCGCGGGCTCCCGGACGCAGAATTTCCGTCAGTTCGCGATAAGCGCCCCACGCTTGGGCGATGGCCCGTTCGTAAATTTTCCGCTCGGACGGCCCAAATACCGGGCTTGGCGCGGGCACGTAAGCTTGCGCCCGGTCCAAACGCA